>NZ_JBLJBV010000041.1:0-86208 GCF_047638075.1 Phaeovulum sp. | reverse complement strand
GCCTGACCGGAGGCTTGGCCCGTCCGCGGTGATGCTGCCGCCCATCTGCGCGCGAAGTGCGGTAAAAGCTGGACCCGGATGCCAGATATCGACCCCGATCAGCCGGTTTCGGCACAGGCTTTGGTGCGCCGCGCGCCAGCGGTGACGGCCGCGTTGATCAGGGTCATGGCGGTTTGGCGATGTGGGGTGCTGATCATGCGGGATCAAAGCCCCCCCCCCAAGATCGTGTAGCCCTTTTTTCGCAGCACAAGCAGCGCGGCTGTTTCGGCCAAGGCTTTCTCCTTGCGCGGCAGCATCCGCTTCAGCACAGCAGATTTGCGTTCCGGTGAATATCCCACATCATCGCCCTATCCCGCCCACCCGAGAAATAGAGGAAAAGTAGTGCAGCGGACAACTTCCCTGACACAGGGGGGAAGATGGGAGCGGTTCATCTTCTGCCCGGGACGGCCCAATCCAACTTGGCAACCAAAGGCACCTACAATTCCGAAGCTGAGGCCACGATGACCTTCGCGGAATTCAATGGCTGGTTTGCACTGGAAATCTGCCGCTACAATAACAGCATTCATTCAAGCCTTGGCTGCACGCCAGTGGCCAAGTGGGATGCCCTTTCGGGGGAGATGGCCAGTGATATCCCGTTCGACATGGACGCGTTTCGGGTAGGCTTTTTGCCCAGCGAGCGCCGTCAAATCCGGCGCGACGGTGTGCATCTTTTCAAGATTCGCTACTGGTCAGAGGGTTTGGCTGGGCAAATTGGCCGAAAGGATGGCAAGGCTGTCCTGCGATACGATCCCCGGAATCTCTCCTCGATCTGGGTTGAGCTTGAAGCCGGACGCGGTGTTGGTAGATGCCATTCGCGGCGATGTGCAACTTACGCGACGGCTCGACGAACTCCCCTTGCCAAACTGGCGCGACGATTCCGAGTTTTCGAATGTGATTTAGACCCTTATCGCCGCGATGCCGATCGAGAAGACATCCAACCCAAATGTCAAATCACTCCGGCAAATTCTTGCTTTGACTGTCGAGATTACGTCGCGGGTTTTCTCGTTGGTAAAAGATCTGGCCATCGACGCGATCCGTTCTGGCGAGGAATGCCTTGCAACTGACGCTCTTTGAGCACCGCCGTGTTGGGGTAGGGTGCTGGCGATCTCTCGCCCAGATCATGATCTTCCCCAGGCAAGAAACCCTATGGAGTCGTGGCCGAGCCCTCAAAGCAATCAGAGAAGCCGGCAGGCCACCCAGGATCCGCCATAGCAGGAACACCGGATACTGGTGCCCTTTGATTGCAGCCGTGACCGGGGCGCGGCGTGAGGAGATTTCGGGCCTCACCCCGGACGACATCATAGATGTCAACATCCCCTGCATCTTGATCGTTGACACCGCGCAGCGTCTGATCTTGCCGATTCATTCGCGCCTGCGCTCATTCCACCCCAGTCTGCCCATGAACACCCTAGTGGTCGGACCGGGGAATTACCCTTTAATCGGCTTCCTGCGGATCGGAACGCCCTTTTCTCTGCTGGCACTTGGGGTTAGCGTAACGCTGGTGCCTTGGGCATTGCCCTTCTGAACAACGCCCCCTGCTTTATGAACCCGCCACAAACACACAACCCATCACGAGAGTGACATGCAAGACATCCCAACCAGAACACCAAGGTTTTCCATCCGACATGCGACCAGCGCGGATGCCGCCCTTGTGGTGCATTACATGCATAAACTGGGTGCCTACCAGAAAATGTCCGGTGCGATTACAGCGACAGAGCCGCAGATCAGGCGCTTGCTCGATGAGAATCTGGGTGAAGCCATTTTCGGGGTCTACGACGGCAACATCGTGGGGTTTGCCTATTTCTGTCAAAAATCATCGGCGTTTACGGGACGTTCAGGGCTTTATATCGACGGCTTCCTGGTCGATACCGAAGTGCGGCACAAAGGTCTGGGCAAAACGATGATGGGATACCTTTGCCAGCACGCCTTGGATCGTGGATGCCAGTTGATGGAATGGGGCTGTCTGGATTGGAACACGCCGACTATTCAATTCTACCGGGATCTCGGCGCCTATAGCGTTGATGAAATGACGATTTTTCGCTTTACGCCCGACCAAATCGCGGCGAACGCATCCCGCTTCAAATAGGAGGCGTCCGCCCGGATATCGGCGCAAAGCTGAAATCAGGCACCCAGAGATGGGCAGGTTTGCAGAGATCAGCGACCAATAGCTGCGGGAGGATCTGGATCGAAACCGCAAGCAGCGCCAGACGGCCAAGCAGGGTCCCGGGTCGAAGACCGGGGCCATCGGGTTCGCGCGGTGCCCGAACGGTTGGGCGTCAGCAGGCGTTGTTGCAGAACTCATGCCTGAGGCGTGACCCCCCTTTCCCCACTGACGTCATGCGAGGCGAACGATCTTGGCGGTGCCGAGGGCGTTGAAGCGGCTCATGAGGGCGATGCGGATCTGGATCCCAAGGTGTCCACCTGGAACCTGCCGCCGTATCGCCCATGATCTGAATGAATGACGCCGCCCACTTCACCGGCAAGGCGGCACGCCCCGTCAGGGGGCGGTCATCGCAACATCAGACGGCCCGGGTCAGCCCGCCGTCGACACGCAGGTTCTGCCCGGTCATGTAGGCGGCCCCTTCGGACGCCAGCCACGAGATCAGCGACGACACTTCGTTCGCGTGGCCGTAGCGCCCCATCGGGATACGCGCACGGCGATCCTCGGTTTCGGGCAGGCTGTCGATGAACCCCGGAAGGACATTGTTCATGCGGATATTCTTGGCCGCGTATTTATCCGCGTAAAGTTTTGTGAAGGCAGCCAGGCCCGCACGAAAAACGCCCGATGTCGGGAACAGCGGATCGGGCTCAAAAGCCGCAAAGGTCGAGATGTTGATGATCGCACCGCCACCCTGCGCCTGCATCAGTGGCGTGACCAGCCGGGTGGGCCGAATGACGTTCAGCAGATAGACTTCCATCCCTTCGTGCCAGTCGTCATCTGGGATTTCCAGCACAGGGCCTTTCGGGCCATGCCCGGCGGAGTTGACCAGCACATCGACTCGGCCCCAGCGATCTGTCGCACCCTGCACCAGTGCGGCAAGGTCGTCCGCCCTGCGGTTCGATCCGGTGACGCCAAAACCGCCCAGCTCCTTGCCAAGCGCCTCTCCCTTGCCGGATGATGACAGGATGCCGATGCGAAATCCGTCCGCCGCCAGCCTGCGGGCGGCATCGGCCCCCATGCCACTGCCACCTGCGGTAATCAGCGCTACTTTTTCTACTGACATGATATGCTCCTTTGTTATATTGGATTCTAAATTATCTTGAATTCGGTCAGATTGCGCGCCAGAAATAATGCTGTCTGCCAGTAGGATTACTATCATCATATGACTCAGCTTCCGCCCCTCAACGGCTTGCGCGCCTTCAATGTCACTGGCCGCCATCTGAACTTTCGCGCCGCTGCCGACGAAATCGGCGTAACGCAAGGGGCCGTCGCGCAGCAGGTGCGGCAGCTCGAAGCGCATCTGGGGGTTTCACTGTTCGAGCGGCTACCAAAGGGGCTGGCGTTCACGCCATCCGGGCGCGGTTATCACGCGCGTGTTGCCACCGCGTTCGAAGATCTGCGCGCTGCCACCGAAACCTTGCGGCCCGAGCCAGGCAAGGTTCTGGTAAGCGTTACCCCGACCTTCGCCGCAAAGTGGCTGATCCCGAACCTGCCGGATTTTTCGGCCGCATATCCCCAGATCGACTTGGGCATCCTCGCCACTGAAAAGATATCCAGTTTCCACGGTGACGGGATCGACCTGGCCATCCGCCAAGGGCAACCGCCGTTTGGTGCCGCACTGGATGCGATACGCCTTTTCCGTCAGGAAATCATCGCCGTGGCGGCTCCTTCGCTCATCGCCGGGCAGCGCGTGCCACTCGATCCCGAAGCCCTGTCACGTCTGCCCAAGCTGCACGATGCCCACAATCTCTGGCCTGAATTTCTCAAACAACTGAAAGTGGAAGATCGTGGGGGCCACGGGCTACGATTGAGTCAGACCGCCCTTGCCATGGACGCCGCACTTTCGGGTCAGGGTGCAGCCCTCGTCAGCCGCTTCTTTGCCGGCCGCGACATTGCCGCAAATCATCTGGTGCAGATCACCCCAGAGACGCTTTCGGGGAAGCGGGATTTCTACTTGTTGGCCCTGCGCGGATCGAAACGCAGCGCATCAATACAAGCTGTTGTTGAATGGTTTGCATCAAAAGCAGAATCCGAAGCATAGTCAGTGCTCATCAAAACCCTTCCAGACCGCGTGAAAATTCGAACAGGATTCCCAGTTTGATGCGGCCGTGGTATCCTTAATCATGGCACATATTTCAGGCGATGATCGGTCCCGGCTCCTGCTTTTGTCGGCACCTGTGGCCGACTATGTGGGACCGGACAACGTGGTCCGGTTTATCAATGCGTTCGTTGATGGGATCAATCTGCAAGCTGCTGGCTTTGAACGTGTTCAGCCGAAGGCGACCGGTCGGCCGGGATACGACCCGGCGGACCTTTTGAAGCTCTACATCGACGGATATCTGAACCGGGTGCGTTCCAGCCGCCGCCTTGAGGTTGAAACGCGGCGCAATATCGAAGTGATCTGGACCTGCTGGCCGAGACGGCCGCAGCCGCAGGTGAGAACCTCGGCGTCGACAAAATCCATGCCGATCCTCTGGTGATAGATGACAGGCTGGCCTTGCTTGACGCCTCCGGTACCCGCAGTGCCGGTGCGCCGACACGCACCGCCATTTACGGCAGCGCCCGATCTGCGTTGATCGCGGATGCTAGGACGGCGCACCGCTTGGATACGGGCACATTGACCAGCGATATTATGCATTTGGGGCCGGGTTACCCACTCGCGCGCCCGGGCATCCGAACACAAACGATCTTTGCCCGGCGCCGCGAGCGACCGATAGAAACGAAAGTTGACCAAATGCTTATTGCGCTTTTGCGGTGCTTTCTTTTCACGATCTGTTTTCTGACGGTTGCAATCGTTGCGGCGCGCCTTGTTTTTGACGCGCTGCGGCTCAGAGCGCAGAAGATCTGATGCCGGCTAGAGCGTCACGCTCCACCCCGCAGGCCGATCTCGCCCACATGCGCCTCGAAGAAATCCGAGAAGGCCGCGACGCGCAGCGGCAATTGCTCGTAGGGCGGATAATAGAGGGTCAGCCAGATTTCCGCCGTGGTCCAGTCGGGCAGCACCGGGGTCATGCGCCCGGCGGCAAGGTCGTCCTCGATGATGAAACGCGGCAGCAGGGCGATGCCTTCACCTTTCAGGACCAGCCCTGCCAACAGATCGCCGTTATTGGTGCTGACGTGCCCGTGGGCCTTGTGGCTGTGCCTTTGCCTGCCATTGGATAGCGGCCAGACCTCATCGCGCAGATCGTCGCGGTAGCCAAGACAGGCGTGTTCGGCCAGATCCTCGGGGCGCTCCGGCATGCCGCGCGCGCTAAGGTATTCCGGTGTGGCGACCAACAGGCGCGGCACCTTGCAGATCTTGCGCCAGATCGTGGATTTGTCATTCGGAGGGCCGGAAATGCGGATCGCGAGATCGAAATCCTCCTCGACGATGTCGACAAAGCCGTCGGACAGGCTAACGTCCAGATCCGTCTGAGGGTGCAGTGCTGCGAATTGCGACAGGACCGCAGGCAGGATCTTGACCCCGAGCGACAGCGGCGCGCTGATCCGCAGACGGCCCGAGATGATATCCTGCGCCTCGCGGGTTTCATTCGCCGCCTCGGCCAGCCCATCCGCGAGCGGTCCCGCACGCGCGGCATAGACCGCGCCCGCCGAGGTCAGCGAGACCTGCCGCGTCGTGCGCACCAGCAATTGCACGCCGAGCCGCGCCTCAAGCCCCGCGATCGTGCGCGTGACCGATGCCGGTGTCATCCCCAACTGCCGCGCGGCACCGGCAAAGCTTTGCTGCTGCGCCACGGCCAGGAAGACGCGAATGGATTCAAGTTCGCCCATGGGTTATTATTACGTTATACGCAATAGTGAATGCAACATTATAATAGTTCACGACAACGCAACGGATCCCTATATCCGGGATAGGCAAACACGAATGCCCGGACGGCACGGGAAAGCTGCCCTGAACCCAACCTGATCAACGGAGACCTGAAATGACCGTCAAGCTCGCCATAATCTACTATTCCACCTACGGCACCAATCACCAGATGGCCACCATCGCGGCCGAGGCGGCAAAGGCCGCCGGTGCCGAGGTGCGGCTGTTGAAAGCGCCGGAAACCGCGCCCGATAACGTTGTCGCCGGTCAGGATGCATGGCAGGCACAGGCCGAAAAGACCGCTGATGTTCCCGCCGCGACTGCCGTAGACATGGAATGGGCGAATGCCTATCTCATTTCCGCCCCGACCCGTTTTGGCATCATGGCCAGCCAGATGCGCGCCTTCATCGACACGCTGGGCGGTATCTGGAGCAAGGGCGGGCTGGCGAACAAGCCGGTCTCGGCCATGACCTCGGCGCAGAACGCCCATGGCGGGCAGGAAACGACCCTTCTTTCTTTCTATGCCACGGTCATGCACTGGGGCGGGATCGTCGTGGCACCGGGTTACACCGACGAGGCGATCTTCAAGACTGGCGGCAACCCCTACGGCTACAGCCACACTGCGGGTGAGGATTTCTCGGACGAGGCGAAAGCCGCCATCGGCCATCAGGCGCGGCGTCTGGTTGAAATTGCGGGCAAGCTGGCCTGACCTTCGGGGCATCCGGCCCAGTGCGAACGGGTGGCCGGATGCGCCCCGGCCACCCGTATCAAAACTGTTTTTTCTGAAAGGATGAATTCACCATGGGACTTCTCGTTGATGGAACCTGGCATGACCAGTGGTACGATACGGGCAGCACCGGGGGCCGGTTCGTGCGCGGTGACTCGCAGTTTCGCAACTGGGTCACGCCTGACGGTAGCGCCGGTCCGAGCGGTAAGGGCGGTTTCAAGGCCGAGGCAGGGCGCTATCATCTTTACGTCTCGCTTGCTTGTCCATGGGCCAACCGCACCCTGATCCTGCGCGCGCTGAAGGGGTTGGAGGATGTGATTAGCGTATCGGTCGTGAACCCCTACATGGGCGAAAATGGCTGGACCTTCGCGCCCGGCCCCGGCGTGATCCCCGACCCTGTGGGGGATGCGAAATACATGTATGAGGTCTATCTGCGCGCTGACCCCAACTATTCTGGCCGTGTCACGGTGCCGGTGCTGTGGGATCTGAAGCAGGGCACCATCGTCAACAACGAATCCGCCGAGATCATCCGCATGCTGAATTCGGCCTTCGACGGTATCGGGACAAAGGACGGCGACTATGCACCGGCGGACCTGTTGGACGAGATCGACGAGATCAACGCCTTTACCTATGACGCCATCAATAACGGCGTCTACAAGGCGGGCTTCGCCACCGAGCAGGACGTTTACGAAGGCGAGGTGCGCAATCTCTTTTCCGCGCTCGATACGCTGGAGGAACGGCTGGGCAAGCAGCGCTATCTGGTGGGCGATCGCATCACCGAGGCCGACTGGCGACTGTTCACGACGCTCATCCGTTTTGATCCCGTCTATCACGGCCATTTCAAGTGCAACCTGAGAATGCTGAAAGACTATGAAAACCTGTGGGGCTACACGCGCGAGCTTTATCAATGGCCCGGCATCAGGGACACGGTGAATTTCGACCATATCAAGCAGCATTACTATCGTAGCCACGCCACCATCAACCCCAACGGCATCGTGCCCCACGGTCCTGTTCTGGATCTGGCGGCGCCGCCGAACCGCGCCTGACGCGCGAAGCTGCCTCCAATGACGCAGAGATGAAGGAACATCGCCATGAGCTATTCTCCGTGCCCCGACCCGGTTCTGGGTGACGCCGCGGGCGTCAATGCCATCGAGACCCTGATCGTGCCGCGTGCGGTCGATCTGGGAGGGATGAAGGTGCGCCGCGCGCTGCCCTCGACCAAGCGGCAGATGGTCGGGCCGTTCATCTTCTTCGACCAGATGGGACCGGCGGAGTTCCTGACCGATCAGGGCATCGACGTGCGCCCGCATCCGCATATCAACCTTGCCACGCTGACCTATCTGTTCGAGGGCGAGATCCTGCACCGCGATTCACTGGGAACCGAGCAGACCATCCGCCCCGGTGCGTTGAACTGGATGAAGGCCGGCAAGGGAATCGTTCATTCCGAACGCACCTCGAAGGAAAAACGCCAGAACGGCCAGCGTCTGTTCGGCTTGCAAACATGGATGGCGCTGCCCGAGGCAGACGAGGAAAGCGCGCCCGATTTCATCCATTACGGATCGGATCAATTGCCGATGTTCGACAGCGACGGCATCAAGGCGCGGCTTATCGCCGGTGAGGCTTTCGGCAAGAAAAGCGGCCTCAAAACCGCCTCGGAAACCCTTTACGCCGATGTCGAATTGCAGGCCGGGCGCAGCATGCCGATAGATGCCACCTACGAGGAACGCGCGCTTTACACGATCTCCGGCGAGATCGAGATCGGAGGCGACCGCTTCGAGAAGGGCCAGCTTCTGGTGCTGCGCCCCGGTGATGCGATTACGGTCAAGGCCAACAGGGCCGCGCGGTTCATGCTGTTCGGCGGCGCGCCGATGGGCGGGCCGCGCTATATCTGGTGGAACTTCGTCTCGTCGCGCCCCGAACGGATCGAGGCGGCGAAACAGGAATGGGCCAAGGGTCGGTTCGATACCGTTCCGGGAGACGAGGCCGATTTCATCCCACTGCCCAAAGACATCGGCAAGCCACGCCGCGCCGAGGGCGGCGTTCATTACCCCTGAAAATCGCAACGGAAAGGATGCCGTCATGGCCCAGACGATCCCCGGCCTTCACCACGTCACCGCGATTTCCGGCCCGCCGCAGGCCAACGTCAATTTCTATGTCGCCACCCTGTTGCAACGGCTGGTCAAGAAAACCGTGAACTTCGACGATCCCGGCACCTATCACCTTTATTACGGCAACCAGATGGCCGAACCCGGCAGCATCCTGACATTCTTTCCCTTCAATGATGCCGGACCCGGACGCGCCGGGCCGGGCATGGCAAGTGCCGTGGCTTACGGCGTGCCCAAGGGCGGGCTGAACGCCTGGATGATGGCGCTGGCCGAAGCGGCTGTCTATTTTGACGGCCCGTTTGAGCGGTTCGACGAGCAGATGATCGCATTGACCGACCCTGACGGCTTGCGGGTCGAGTTGATCGAGACGGATCGCGGCATGTCGCAAGGTATCAGCACGGATGGCACGCCCGTCGATGGCGGCTTCCATTCCGTCACCCTCTGGCTCGACAATCCCGACCGCACCGCACGCCTGCTGACAGATGTGTTTGGCTACGCCAGCGCGGGCGAGGCGTCGCAGAATGGCGAGACGCGCTATCGGTTTCTGGCCGCCGGGCAGGGACGCGGGTCGGCCATTGATCTGATCACATCGGATGTGGCTTCTATCGGCAGGCAGGGGGCGGGGGCGATCCACCATGTCGCTTTTCGTGCGGAAAATGATGACGCGCAAAAGGGCTGGCAGGAAACACTGCGTAGTCAGGGCCTTGACGTGACCCCGCAGATCGACCGCCAGTATTTCAACGCGATCTATTTTCGCGAACCCGGTGGCGTGCTGTTCGAAATCGCCACCGATCCACCGGGCTTTGCAACCGATGAGCCGATGGAAACGCTGGGGCAGGAGTTGAAACTACCCGCGCAGCACGAGCGGCTGCGCGATCAGATCGAACGCATCCTGCCGCCTGTCACCATCCCCCGAGGTCGCCAAAATGCGCAATGATCCACATGGCCGGAGCCCGTGCCAGCGCGCCGCCCGTGCGCGATTGGCTGGCGCTAATCATGCTGCACGGACGCAGCGGGGCGCCCGAGGACATGGCAGGGTTGGCCGACCACTTGGGCCTGCCAGATATCGCCATCCGCGCCCCGCAGGCGGTGGACGGCACGCCGGTTCCTCTGGGATGCCACGAACAAGACCCGCATATCCCGCTGACCCGTGTCAGAACATCCGAAAAGGCGTTCCGCAATCTGGGTGCAAAAGTGACCAACCAGATTCACCCCGGCGCCGGTCACGGCATCGTCGCGGAAGAAATCAGCGCCTTGGGATCTATTCTCAACACGTCCGGTCAATGATACTGGCCGGGCAGATAAACACACAGGAGGTCAAATCATGCGCATCAGTCTGTTGGCTTTTGCCAGCCTTGTAATCGCCGGAACAGCAGCCGCAGACGTGGCGCTGTCCATCCCTCTTGACCTTGGTCACGACGGAAATGTCGAAGCACAAAGTTATTCCTGCGGCGAAGGTGAGCAGTTTGCCGTGCAATATGTGAATACGGATGCAAACACGCTCGCGATTGTGCCAGTTGGCGGACAAGATCGGATCTTCGTCAACGTGGTATCGGCGTCCGGGGCGCGATACGTGTCGGGGGCCCATGTCTGGTGGACCAAGGGGGACAAAGCGACACTTGAAAACACACTTGAAGAGGTAGGTATCAAGGAATGCCAGGCCCGGGACGCCGCAGCGTCCGAATGATGTGATGCGCAGAGAATGAGCCAGAATACCGCAGTCAACTGCATCTTGCGCCATGTCCTGATTGGGTCTGGACATGGCGTTGTTTCCCTTCATCAATATCGCTGCGACATTACTTTCGGGCATGATGGGGCATGCCGCAGGGGATCCTCTCAAAACGCGGATGATAATAGCCGGCATTCCCCAAGTGGCCTGTCGTTTGACCGCAAGATCGCAAATTTCGCCTACTGATCAAGCGTTTTGGGGTCTGAGCGGCGCATGGATAGGCTAGAGCGCTCGAATGCGGACAGATCGGGTTGCAAACTCGTATCATTCTGGCTCAGCGGCACCGTTCTTCAGGGCGGTGGACAGATCTGTCGTGTCGCTTGCGTTCAGTTTCAGCACAGGACCGCGATCATACACATGACGAAGGGGTTCGAAGGTGGTGGATCGCAGTGAGGATGGTCCTGACCATGGGGTGACCGCCACCTCCGCCAACCTGAAGGTGATGGCACGGGAGTGACGCACGACTCGGATCCCCATCATTGTTCGTTTCAATTGTAGGCTGGAGAGTGACCAGTCGGCCATGACCTCGGGTAGCTCGATACAGCGCAGGAACGTCGCCAGGTTGTAGAGCGGCGCGTGCAGTTGCAGCCGGACCTCATTTTCGCGGAACCGCTTGCATGACACCGCGCCCAGTGGAAGGTGTATTTGCCCTCCTTGATGTGCTGTTCGGCGTTGCAGCACTGGTTGTAGAAGCGCACCAGCCAGTCTGGTTCCATGGTCAAATTGGTGACGATGAAGCCAACGCGGGGGAACATCTCGCCCGCTCGGACATCGATTCCTCTCTCGAAATCTCTCCGGCCATAACGGCTTGGCCATGTACCGCCAGCATGGCGGTGAACCTAGGGCAGTCGAACTGCCTGATGACATCGAGGACACGAGAATTGTAGGCAGCCTGGCCAATGGCGCGACACAGATCGGAGGCATGAAACTGGCGGTTATTGCTTGGCGCGGCCTTGATCTGGTTCAGCAATTCTTGCTCTCGCGGGTCGACCGGTTTCTCGGCCGTTGGAGGCGGTATTTGGCGGGGCACTTCACCGGGCGACGTGCGCCATCGGCGCATGAAGCCGAGCAGGAAGCCAGCTGGGACCGTTTTGTTGCCTCGCGTTCGGTTGAAAGCCAAGAAGCGATCCCAAATCACTTGCGTATCGACGTTCCAACAAGGCAAGGCGGTCTTTGCCGCCTTGATCAGGTCCGCCCAACAGGTCTGGAACACGTTCGGAATTTCGTTAATGGTTATTTGTCCTGAAAATATAGTTTTGTTATATTCTTTACTAGATAGTGATATGTCGTCTCTGCTTGACGCGACATCGTGGAGTTCGTCTTCTTCATCGAAGGCCATGGAACGGAACAGCCAGGGGGCGTATTTACCATCCGGCTTGTGACGCTCCAGTGTATCCGTGCGGTTGAGGCGCGGTTTCAGACGATTTCGACCTGCCAATTCCACGGCATGAGCTCGTCGATGCGATTGATCTTGTGATCAGGTAGGCGTTGGAGAACCCATGTAAGCCATGCTTCAGGATCGACGTTGTTCAGCTTGCAGGTTTCCATGAGTGTGTAGGCGATCGCATCGCGCTGGCAAAACGGGGTTTCGGCTCTTTCTCCAAAAAACGCTTAATAAACGGATATTGCTCACTAAAAGACGTTTTCTTAGGGTGTAATCTGGCCCAACCATATTACAAGCGATCTTTAATGTTGACATAACGTCAACCTAAATGGACACTCTGACAACGCCCAGATCGGGAATCAGATGGTCGAGGATCACAAGATGAACTGCCAGGAAACTATTGGTCGGCCCAAAAACCTTGAGGCGCTGTTGTCGCCGCGCCAGATTGCCGTTGTTGGCGTTTCGGCGGCGGACCCGCAGTCCTGGGGGCATCGCGTTGTTCGGGTGTTGCTGGATGGCGGCTATGACGGCGCGGTCAGCATTGTTCACCCCAAGACCGATTTTCCCGGCGTCAATACCGTGCGCCAGATTTCAGACCTGACAGCGCCCGAACTGGTGGTGATCTGCGTGCCTGCGCAGCGCGCAATCGACGTGGTCCGGCAGTCGCGTGCGGCGGGTGCCAAGGCGGTGATCGTCTTTGCGTCGGAATTTGCCGAGGTCGGCGGCGCGGGTGAAAAGCTGCAAGAAGAACTGGTCGAGGCTGCAGGCGACATGCTGATGCTGGGGCCCAACTGCTTTGGCATCTCGAACCGGGTGGATAACGTCAAACTGTCGGCGGCGCCGTTCCTGAATAACCCGCTGAATCCGCCGGGCACGGTTGCACTGGTGGCGCAATCGGGTGCGCTGGGGCTGGTTCTTAGCCGCTGCGTGGAAGAGGCTGGCAGCGGGTATTCGCATTTCGTCAGCGTCGGCAATGAGGCGACGTTGGGCGCAACCGATGTCGCGCTTCAACTGGTCGAGCGGGACGAAGTTGGCGTGGTGCTGCTTTATCTTGAGGCGGTGCGCGACCCGGCAACCTTGGCGCAAACGGCCACCCGCGCGGCCGAACTGGGCAAGCGTGTCGTGCTGCTTAGCGCAGGCAGCTCTGAGGCGGGGCAACGTGCGGCGCTGTCGCATACAGCCGCAATTGCCGGGAATGATCTGTTTCTGGATGCGCTATGCGATGATTTCGGGATCGTCCGCATCCGCGACGATGAAGAGGTAAAGCCGGTTCTGGCGGCGCTGGAGCGGGGCTGGGCCATGCCCAAATCGCCGCGCGTTTGTGTGCTGTCAAATTCGGGTGGGGCCGGGGCGGTCCTGGCCGACCGGGTCGAGGCCGAGGGCGGCCGGGTTACACCGCTTGCCCCCGAAACCCGTGCAAAAGTGGCTGAAATTGGCATGATCGGTGCCGGCGACAGCAATCCCATCGACATCGGCGGCGGCTGGGAGGCGGTTCTGGACCGTTTCAAGCCTACGCTGGACGTGCTGGCCGCAGCAGATGAGGTGGACGCGCTGGTGGTCTATATCGCCTTTGGCGAAATGTGTGTGGACAAGGTCGTGCCGCTGGCCCGGATGTGTTCAGACTGCGCCAAGCCGGTTACCTTCATCTGGCAAATCGCCCCGCAAGAGGGGCTGGACCAGATCGAAACCCCCGGAATTCTGGCTCAAAGCATGGGAGAGGGCGCCCGGATGCTGGCCGCACAGATGAAGCTGCGCCCCGGCAGAAATGCCCGTTGGCAGCCGGTCAAGCGCCACGCCATTACCCTGCCGAAACTGGCCGCCGGGCAAAAAACCCTGGCCGAGCATGAAAGCAGCGCGTTGTTGGCCGCCCATGGTCTGACCTTTGCGCCGTCGGTTTTTGGCAAGGTCGATGACCTCGCGGGGATTGCCGCGCAGGTAGCGAAAAACGGCTGGGAACGGCTGGTCGTCAAGGGCAATGCCAGCGATGTGCCGCACCGCAACCGGGTGGGGCTGGTGCGCGTTGGTGTGACGCAGGCTGATCTGCCCGACGTTCTGGCGCAGATGGGCGAAACGCTGAACACCCATTCGTCGGACGCCAATCGCGGCCTTCTGGTCATGCCGATGATCGCCTTTGACGAGGAAATCGGCGTGGGCGGGCTGGTTGATCCGGTCTATGGCCCGGTCCTGCTGATCGGGCCGGGCGGCGTGGGCATTGAAACCGCCGTTGGGCGGCGCGATGCCCTGTTGCTTAGCACCGACAGCACTACCTGGGATGCCTACGCCGCGCGGATCGAGGCGCGCTATCACCTGAACCCCGGCGTCATCCGCCCGGTGATTGTGGCGGCGGCGACGCTGCTTGGCTCTGGCGAGGTCAGCGAAATCGACATCAACCCGATGGTCCGCACCCCCGAGGGCGGCCTGATCGCACTGGATGCGCTGGTGGTTGTCAGCGGCACCTGAATGACCCGCGGCAGGGGGCAGTCCCCTGCGGCACATACTCTGGGAGGAGAATGACATGCGAAATATCTACGGATTTCTGACAGTTGCCGCGATTGCGGTCGCCGGGCCCGCCTTGGCGCAGGATAAGCCCAAGCAGATCGTATCGGCCAATACCGGCGGCCCCTACATGGAGGCCACGTTGGAAGCCTGGGGCAAGCCCTTCACCGAGGCGACCGGTATCGAAGTGCTGGGCGAAGGCCCGCAGACCCTGCCGCAGTTGAAACAGATGGTCGAGGCAGGCCGCGTCACCTGGGACGTAGTCGAGGTGCCGCCGGTCTTTACGCTGCGCTATTGCGGCACGCTGTTTCAAAAGCTGCCCGACGATTTGCAAAACATCGAAAACGTGATCCCCGGTTTTGGCAACGAATGTGGCGTGCCGGATGCAGGCTATGCCAACCTGATGCTTTATAATACCGAGACCTACCCCGACGGCGGGCCGCAAAACTGGGCCGATTTCTTTGACACCGAAAAGTTCCCCGGCACGCGTGCACTGTGGGACGGTGCCGAAGGCGTGAACCTTGAAATTGCCCTTATGGCCGATGGTGTTGCACCCGAAGATCTTTACCCGCTGGATCTGGATCGCGCCTTTGCGAAACTGACCGAACTGCGCCCCAATCTGGTGTTCTGGCGCTCAGGTGCGCAATCGACACAGATGATGGAAAGCCAGGAAGTCGACATGCTTATGGCATGGTCGTCGCGCGCCTACCCGGCACTGAAGAACAACGCGCCGTTCGAGCCGGTCTGGAACCAGCACATCGTCTATAACAACGTGCTGGCCATCCCGATGGGTGCGCCTTTCCCGGAAGTCAGCGCCGATTACATCCGTCTGGCGATCAAGCCCGAGAACCAGGCCCGCCTGTCAGAGCTTTATCCGGTGACGCCGGCCATCATCGGCACCAGCCCGAATCTGGACGAAGCCGGGCAGAAGGTATTTGCCGCGACGCCCGAGCGGACCGCGAATGCCGTGCGGCCCAATCTGGCCTGGGTCGCCGACAACTCGGAAGAAATCCAGAAACGCTGGATCGAGTGGCTGAACAACTGACGCCGTCCGGCTGAAGTTCTGAAAACCCTGGCTGCGCGCCCTTTTCGCGCAGTCAGCCCCACCGCCAAATTTCGCCAAAACTCAACGAACGCGCCCCCCCCCGCGAACAGGAGAATGCCATGCGAGGCCCATTTGCCTTTCTGACTGGAGCGAACCGGCAGACCGCGCTTCTGATGCTGCCGATCATACTGTTTCTTGCGGTGTTCTTCGCCTGGCCGGTCATTCTGGTGCTTGCCAACAGCTTTGGCGGCGAGGGCGGCGTGGTAGGCGAGTATATCAACTTTTTCACCAGCAACACCTATGTTCGGATCGTGGTGCGCACCATCGTGGTGGCCTTTGCCGTCACCGGGTTGTGTCTGCTGATCGGCTATCCCTACGCCTATCTGATGGCCCGGACCAAGGGCAAGATGCTGGCGTTTCTGACCGGTATCGTACTGCTGTCGTTCTTTACCAGCGTCATGGTGCGCAGCTTTGCCTGGATCGTGCTGTTGCAGCGCAACGGTATCATCGACCGGGCCGCACATTGGCTGGGGTTTGACGGGCTTGTGCTGCGCGGCACGACGACCGGTGTGACGATTGCAATGGTGCAGGTGATGCTGCCCTTCATGATCTTCCCGCTTTACAGCGCCATGGCCGGTATCGACACCCGGCTGGAGCGGGCGGCGACCTCGCTTGGGGCGACGCGCTGGACCACGTTCCGCGCGATCTGGTTTCCGCTTTCGATGCCCGGTGTGATCGGTGGGTCGGTGATTGTGTTCGTGACCTCGCTGGGGTTCTATGTGATCCCCGGTCTGGTCGGGTCGCCGTCAAACCAGTTGCTGTCGCACCTGATCTATTCGCTGATCAACACCATCCTTGATATTCCCCTGGCCTCGGCCGCATCGGTGGTGATGCTTTTGCTGGCGCTTTTGGTCGTGCTGCCGACGATGCTGCGGTTTGACGTGACCGGCGCCACGACCAGCCGCTTTTCCGCCGAAGAGGGAGCCGATGGCAAACCTGCGCCGTGGCTTTGGATCTGGGCGGTGCTGGTCGCACTGCTTTTGTTGGTGCCGGGGCTGATCGTCATTCCGCTCAGCTTTCCTGAAAACCGCAGCTTTGCCTTTCCGCCGCAGGGGTTTTCGTGGAAATGGTATGAGAATTTCTTTCAGAACCGCCAGTGGTGGGGGTCGTTCATGACCTCGATTGAGGTGGCCGTTCTGGTGACGCTGTCTTCGACCGTGCTGTCGGTCTTTGCCGGGCTTGCGCTGCGCCGGGCCTCGGCCAGGTTCAAGACCACGATTCGGGCGCTGGTGCTGACCCCGCGGATCGTGCCGGGGGTTATTATCGCCATGGCGATGTATGGCCTGTTTCTGGATTGGCAGTTGAACATTACCGTCACCGGCTTTGTCATTGCCCATACGGTCATGGCGCTGCCCTTCGCCTTCATTCCCATCGCCGCCACGCTGGAACAGTTTGACGCGCGCTATGAACAGGCGGCGGCCAGCCTGGGGGCATCGCGTCTGACCACGTTCTTTCAGATCATCCTGCCGCTGATCCGCACCGGCATGCTGACGGGGGCGCTGTTCGCCTTTGTCATCTCGTTCGATGAGGTGGTGGTGTCACTGTTCATCAGCGGCGGTGGTATGCGCACCTTGCCGGTGCAGATGTATGGCTCGGTCGCCAATGACATTGACCCGACCATCGCCGCCGCATCGACCATGCTTTTGCTGATGACCGCGCTGCTTGTGATCCTCAGCACAATCTTCAATCAAAGGAGGGCCCGCTAATGGCTGCCGATACCGCAAAAGGCGCGAGACTTGAGCTGCGCGATCTGGGCAAATCCTACGGCGGGCTGAAGGTGCTGGCCGATGTGAACCTCAGCGTAACCCCCGGCGAATTCATCACCTTTCTGGGCCCCAGCGGGTCCGGCAAGACCACCACGCTGAACCTGATCGCCGGGTTTGCCGACCCGGATGACGGCGGGGTCATGCAGTTGGACGGGCGCGACCTTGGCGCGGTTCCGGCCCATAAACGCGACATCGGCGTGGTGTTTCAGAACTACGCGCTGTTTCCGCACAAGACGGTGCGCGAAAACATCGCCTTCCCGCTGCGTCAGCGCCGGCCGCGCCCCGACAAGGCCACCATTGACCGCCGCGTCAATGAGGTGCTGAAGCTGGTCCATCTTGAGGCGTACGGCGACCGTCGCCCGCATCAGCTTTCGGGTGGACAACAGCAGCGTGTGGCACTGGCGCGGGCTGTGGTGTTTGAACCAAAGTTGCTGTTGCTGGACGAACCGCTTGGCGCGCTTGATAAGCGCCTGCGCGAGGCCCTGCAAATGGAGCTGCGCCGCATCCACCGCGAACTGGGCGTCACCATTATTTTCGTGACCCACGATCAGGACGAAGCCCTGACCCTGTCAGACCGGATCGTTGTGTTCCGCGAAGGCGCGGTGGAACAGATCGGCACCCCCGAACAGCTATACAATAACCCCGGAAGCGAATTCGTGGCTACATTTCTGGGCGATTCCAATATTTTCGCCTGCACCGTTCGGGGTGGCGTCGTTACCGCCAGCGAGGCAGGTGGCCGCTATGCCCCGCTGCCCGGCGAAGCCGATGGCGCGGTCAAAATCATGGCGCGCCCGGAACGGATCCGGGTTCTGCCTGCCGACCCCGGCACTGAAATTGACAACGCGGTTCCGGTAACCATTTCCGACATCGTTTTTGCCGGGGCCAGCGTCCGGGTCGAGGCCGAGGATGCCACGGGTGCCACGCTGATTGCGCGGGGCGGGCGGATGGACCCCTCGTTGACGATTGGCGCGAAGGCCTGGTTCGTTTGGGATAGCAGCGCCACGCGCATTGTCGCCAAGGTGCCGGCATGACCCTGACCGCGCCCCATCCGGCGGATAACGCCATCCTGGCGCGCATTTCCCAGATGGCCGCGTCAGAACCGCTGGCGCACCGCACCGCACAGCGCGACCGTATGGCGGCGGCCGAATTCGATGTGCTGGTGATTGGCGGTGGCATTACCGGGGCGGGTGTCGCGCTTGATGCGGTGGCGCGCGGACTTAGCGTGGCACTGATTGACAAGGGCGATTTTGCCTCGGGCACGTCGTCGCGGTCGTCAAAGATGATCCATGGCGGCTTTCGTTATCTGCAAACCGGCGATGTGGCGCTGGTGCGGGAATCCCTGCGCGAACGCCACGCGCTGCAACGTAATGCGCCGCATCTGGTGCGGGTGATGCCCTTCATGATTCCGCTGTTCCTGAAGGGCGGCGTGATCAACCCGAAACTGTCGCGCGCGCTTGGCGGTGCCTTGTGGAGCTATCAGTTCGCGGGCGCCTGGCGTCTGGGCCGGCGCCACCGCAGGCTTAGCCATGATGCGGTTGGCGCGCATATGACCGGGCTTGATATGGACCGGATCGGCGCGGGCTATCTGTTTCACGACCTGCGGGCCGATGATGCGCGGCTGACTCTGGCGGTGCTGGCCACGGCGGCGACCAAGGGCGCGGCGGTGCTGAACCATGCGCGCTGTGTTGGTGTGTCAGACTTTGCCAAGGGCGGGCGCACCGCACGGATCGAGGTTGACGGCAATCAGATCGAGGTCCGGGCGCGGATGATCGTCAATGCGACCGGGATCTGGGCGCAAGAGTTTCTGGGCGTTGCGGGCATTGCCAGTGACCGCAAACTGGCCCCCGCGAAAGGCACCCATATCGTTGTGCCGCGCGCACTGACCGGCAACGATATTGCCGTCAGCCTGCCGGTGGCCAGCGACCGGCGCACGGTTTCGGTGGTGGATGAGGGACCGTTTGCCTATATCGGCTCGACCGAGACGACAGACCCCGCGGATGTCGATCAGCCGACAATCACCGAAGCCGATGTCGGCTATATCCTTGACGGGGTGAACCGGCACCTGAAACGCCCGATCACCCCCGAAGACATTACCGGCGGTTGGGCCGGGTTCCGGCCGCTGATTGCCGGGGGCAAAGGCGCCCGCAGCGCGGATCTGTCACGCAAACACAGCATCTCGCTTGAGGCTGAGGGTCTTGTCACCGTAACGGGTGGCAAGCTGACAACCTACCGCGAAATGGCCGAAGGCACGGTGGATGCGGTGTGCAACGCGCTGGGAAAGCCTGCCCGCTGCCGCACCCGGAACCTGAAGCTGCATGGCTACAGCACCGGTGCCAGCCATTTGCAAGATGGCGACCGGCTGGGCAAACGCTATGGCGACCGTGCCGTGCAGGTCCGCCAGCTTGCGTCGCTGGCGCCGGGCATGGACCAGACCCTGACCGCGATGGGCGAAACCACCGTCGCCGAGGCGGTCTGGGGCCTGCACGCCGAAATGGCGACCTCCCTGTCTGACGCGCTGCTGCGCCGCACCCGGATCGCGCTTTACGATGGCCGCGCGGTGCTGGCTGACGCCGACCGGATCGGCGCGACGGTTGGCGCTTTGGCAGGGTGGCCCGCCGCCCGCATCACCGCCGAGACCGCAACCCTGAAATCAACCCTTCGCCGAGAATTGGGCGTGCTTGCCCATGACATCCCAACCCGGGCGCAAGACCGCTCATGAGAGGAAACAACATGTCCCATACTCCGATAGCCATTCCCGCCCGTGCGCCGACGCCTATTCCCGGTGCCGTGGGCCTGGTCGGTGCCAAGGTTCAGGAAACGCTTGGCGGCAAGGCTGTGACGGTCAGCGATGCCTTCATGCGCAAACTGGAAGCGGTGTGCCCCGACGTGTCGACCGATGATGGCGACCGGCTGGAGTGGGGCCGCGACTGGTGGCCCCTCGGAATGGTCTGGGCAATGAGCGGGCGCGTCGCGCGGCTACCAGCTGCGGTGGTCCGGCCCGGCTCGACCGAAGAGGTTGCAGCGGTGCTGCGGCTGGCCAATGAGGCGGGTATTCCGGTAACCGCCGCCGGTGGGCGCAGCGGCGTGCTGGGCAATTCGCTGCCGGTCTTTGGCGGGGTCGTGCTGGATCTGACCAAACTGTCGGGCATCACCGATCTGCGCGCCGATGACCTGACCGTGGACGTTCTGGCCGGCACCTTTGGCGACACGTTCGAGGCGGCGTTGCAGGAACACGGCCATACGGCGGGCCACTGGCCGCAGTCCATCGCGCTGTCGACCATCGGCGGCTGGATTGCCTGTTCCGGTGCGGGCCAGATGTCCACGCGCTACGGCACCATGGCTGACATCACCCGCGGCGTGACCGCCGTTCTGGCCGATGGCCGGGTGATTGAAACCAGCGAATATTCGCACTCGGCCACCGGCCCGGACATGACGCAGCTTTTCGTCGGGTCCGAGGGCACGCTGGGGGTGATCGTGTCAGCCCGGCTCAACATCCACAAAATTGCCCCCCATAGCGAAAGCGAGGCCTGGGCGTTTGACAGCTTTGACGCGGGCGTTAATGCGATCAAGCGGTTCTCGCACCGCGGGGCGCGTCCTGCGGTCGTGCGCCTTTACGACGCGACCGAGTCGCGGCGCAACTTTGGCACCAAGGACAAACATGTCCTGCTGATCCATGATGAGGGCGAGGCCGATATCGTTGGGGGGATCATGCGTGTGGTGCGCGCCGAATGTGACGGCGAGGCGCTGGGGGCCGATCTGGTGAACCGTTGGCTGTCCACCCGCAACAACGTTCACGCGCTGGACGAATTGATCGTCGATCGCGCGCCTGACACGATGGAGATCACCGCCCCGTGGTCGCAGTTGGCGAAGATCTATCACGATACCACCGCCGCGATGATGGCGGTTCCGGGCACCCGCACGGCGACGGCGCATATCTCGCATGCCTATCCGGGTGGGGCGGGGCTTTACTTCATGTTCGGCGGTCGCCCGGAACTGGAGGATCGTCCGCGCTGGTACCGCGAGGTCTGGAATGCAGGCGCGCGCACCGTTTTGGCAGGCGGCGGCAACCTTAGCCACCACCACGGCATCGGTTTGGGCCGGGCGCGCTTCATGCAAGAGGCGTTGGGCAGCGGGCTGGACCTGCTGGCCGAGGTCAAGCGCAGCCTTGACCCCAAGGGCATCCTGAACCCCGGCAAGATGGGGCTGGCCAGCCCGTTCGGGCCCACGCCTGAATGGCAAGACAAGGCGCCGATGCCGAAATGAGCCAGCAGCGCGCGCCCATTCTTGTGATTGATCTGGGAACCACCAGCCTGCGCTGTTCCATCGTGGACAGCACAGGCGCGGTGCGCGCCCTGCGCCGGGCGGCTCTGCCCGAACGGCGCGATGCGCAGGGCCTGTCATGGGATGGCGATGCGCTTGCAGCCCTTTTGCTGCACGAGGCCCGCACATTGGCCGCTGATTGGCAACCGCCAGGCATTGCGATTGCCAATCAGCGCACCACGGCCCTGCTTTGGGATGCAGCGACCGGCGCCGTGCAAGGCCCGGTCCTTAGCTGGTCCGATGGCCGTACCCGCGACCTTGACCGTGCCTTGCGCGCCCAAGGGGTGGCGTTTCTGCCCGGTCTTTCGGCCAGCAAATGGCGCTGGCTGCTGGACCAATGCGACCCGGACCGCACCCGATCGCGGGCGGGTCAACTGCGTGCCGGAACGCTGGATACATGGCTGGTCTGGATCCTGTCCGAGGGTGGCGCGCATGTGACGGACCACACCAACGCCTCACATTCGGGGCTGTTTGACATTGGCGCGCTGGATTGGGACCACGACCTTGCCAAGGCGCTGGATATTGCGCCTGCGCTGTTGGCACGTCCGGTGCCTTGCACCGACACGGGTGCCAACGCCACAGCCCTTCCCGGCAGTCCGCCCATTCTGGCGCTGATCGGTGATCAGCAGGCATCGTTGGTGGGGCAGGGGTGCGATGCGCCCGGAACGGCAAAGATCACCTTTGGCACCTCGGGGGTGGCGAATGTGGTTTTGGGCGCGGCACCGCTTGCACAGCATTCACGCGACGCCTTTGGCAACATTGCGCTTAGCACCAATGATGGTGTGATGTATGGTGCCGAAGCGGCGGTGATGTCCGCCGGAAGCTCGGTTGAATGGCTGATCCGGCTGGGGGTTTTGCCCGAGGCGGGCGCGATCGACCGGCTGGTTGATCCGGCGCAGCTGAGCGGGGTAACCTATGTCGCGGCGCTTGACGGGCTGGGCGTGCCGCATTGGCAGCCCCACGCGCGCGGTGCGTTCTTCGGCCTGTCGGGCGCGACTGGCCCCGGCGATCTGGTGCGCGCGACGCTGGACGGGATCATTGCCGGCACCGCCGATATCATCGACCGGCTGGAACGCGCGGGCGGTGTGCCACTGACCGCGATCAGCCTTGATGGCGGGCTGACCAACAGCCATGCCTTTACCGCCATTCTGGCCGCCACGCTGAAACGCCCCCTGTCACGCGCAGCCGGGGCCGAGGCCACGACCCAAGGCGCCGCCCGTCTGGCGTACCGAGCTCTTGGCCATGATCTTCCCCTTGCCGCCCCGGCACTGCTGGTGCCGCCGCAAGATACGCAACCTGCTGACTGCGCCCTATGGCGCGATGCCGTCGATCTGGTCCTTGAGGATCAGCGGCGGCGCAAGATCCGAACAACCGAAAGGAATGCCAGATGAAACGTCATGACGGACTGCTAGTGAACGGCAAGATCACCAAAGTGTCGGGTACCCGCACCGAAAGCCTGTCCAGCCCCTTCACCGGCCAGATCGACCGCGAGACGGTTCATTGCGAACCCGCCGATATTGACGCAGCGGTTGCGGCGGCGCGTCAGGCGCTGAGCGCATGGCAGCACAGCACGCTGGACCAGCGACGAAAGGCCCTGAACGATCTTGCCGCCGCGATCGAGGCCCGCGCCGCCGATATTGCCGCCGCAATCACCGCCGAAGTCGGCACGCCTGAAAAGATTTCTGTTGCGGTGCAGGCGGGCCTTCCTGTGCGGGTGCTGCGCGGTTTCGCCGAAGATGTGGAACAGGCGATGGCGTCTGAAACCATCGGCCATTCCACCGTCACGCATCGGCCCCTGGGGGTGGTCGCGGCGATTACGCCGTGGAACTATCCGCTGCATCAGGCCATGGCCAAGGTGGGGGCCGCACTGGCGGCGGGCTGTACCGTCGTGCTGAAACCCAGCGATCTGGTGCCGCAAACCAATGCAGTGATGATGGAAATTCTGGCCGCGGCACTGCCTGCGGGGCTGGTCAATGTGGTGCCGGGCGATGCGACCACGGGCGCGGCACTGGTGGCACATCCGGGCATTGATGCGGTGTCCTTTACCGGGTCCGTCAACGGGGGCCGCGCGGTGGCCGAGGCCGCCGCCCGCGCGCACAAGCCCTGTTTTCTGGAACTGGGCGGCAAATCGGCCGGTATCGTGCTGGACGACGCCGACTTTGAACGCGCGCTGAAAATCATCGTCAACGGCGGCCTGTTGAACACCGGCCAGACCTGCAACGCGCTAACCCGTATTATGGTGCCTGCCAACCGTCTGCAAGAGGCGGCGCAGACGGTTGCCGATCTGGCAGCGCGGATGGTGTCGCGGCTTGGGCCGCTGATTTCGCAGGCGCAGTATGACCGGGTGCAGGGTTTCATCGCGCGCGGGATGGATGACCAAAGCCTGACCTGCCTGACGGGTGGCCCCGGTCGCCCCGAGGGGATGGACACGGGCTATTATACCAAGCCGACGGTGTTTCTGGCAGCCGACCCCGGTGCCGAACTGGTCCAGTCCGAGGTCTTTGGCCCGGTGCTGGTTGTGCAGGGGTACACCGATGACGATGACCTGATCCGCCTTGCCAACGGCACTGATTACGGCATTGCCGCCGCACTTTGGGGCGCCGATGAGGCCCGTGTGGATGCAATCGCCGCGCGGCTGAAGGCTGGTCAAATTGACATCAACGGCGGCGCCTTCAACCCGCGTGCACCCTTTGGCGGTTTTGGCCATTCGGGCAGCAGCCGCGAAATGGGGCTGTTTGGCATCCGCGAATTCCAGCGCCCCGTATCCATCCAGAAATGAAGGAGCAATGACCATGAGCGATCCGAATTGCCTGCTGACAACCGTTGAAGATGGCGTGGCGCAGCTGGTGCTGAACCGGCCCGACGCGATGAACACCATGACCCCCGACTTTCTGGAGGAGGTACTGTCCACGCTGGAAGCCGTCGCCAATGATGATGCGATCCGCGTGCTGATCGTGACCGGCGCGGGCCGCGCCTTTTGCGCGGGGGGTGATCTGAAGCGCGGGCCGGGGGGGGCTGTGGCGGGTGACGGGCCGCTTGCCTCGCAGACGCGGCGGCTGCGCACCTACATGCGCACCTCGCAACTGCTGCGCGATATGCCAAAGATCACCATTTCCGCGATCAATGGTGCCTGTGCAGGGGCGGGGTTTTCCTGGGCCTGTGCCACGGACCTGCGCTATGCGGCAAAACACGCGCGCTTTGCCACCGCGTTCCGCAACGCCGCCCTTTCGGGCGATTTCGGCGGCACCTGGCTTTTGCCGCGCATCGTTGGGGCAGGGCGTGCGCGCGAACTTTATCTGCGCTCGCAACCCATTGATGCCGCGCAGGCGCTGGAGATTGGCCTGATCTCGGGGATTGAAGAGGCCGAGAACCTGCTGCCCGTCGTGATCGGGATTGCCCGCGACCTTGCCGCCGCCGCGCCGCTGGCGCTGCCGCTGATCAAGCGCAACCTGAATGATGCTGATGAGATCGGCTTTGCCGAGGCGCTTGACCGCGAAGCCGCGCGCCACAGCGCCATGGTCGCCACCAAAGACGGCACAGAGGCCGCCCTGGCCTTCACCGAAAAACGCAAACCGAACTGGAGCGCGACATGAGCATTGATCTGAGCTGGAACACCGAAGGCACCGTTGCCACCGTTAGCCTGAACCGCCCCGAAGCCCTGAACGCCATGACCTACGAGGCCCTGACCGAGGTCGCCGCCGCCTTCCAGGCGGCCGATGCCAAAGGCGCGCGGATCATTGTGCTGCGCGGCGAAGGGCGGTCTTTCTGCGCGGGCGCTGACCGGAAGAAATACCCCGGCTTCAGCAGCGCCGAGAAAGACGAAGGGCTTGCCCAACACGCGATCGAGGTGGGCATTGCCCTGAAACGTGCGCTGATGGGGACCAACGCGCTGACCATTGCGCAGCTTCATGGCCATGTGGTTGGTGGTGGGCTGGTCATGGGTATGTGCTGCGACATGCGCTTTGTGGCCGAGGATGCGAAACTGTCGCTGCCCGAACTGAAGCTGGCGCTGCCGCTGGGGTGGGGCGCGCTTTATCGGCTGATTGAACTGGTCGGCACCACCCGCGCCTGGGCAATGCTGGCCGAGTTCGAAGAGCTGTCGGGCGCCCAATCGGTGCAGGCGGGGCTATGCGCTGCGGCGTTCCCGGCTGACGATCTGGCCGGGGCGGTGGCCGCACGGGTTGCGCAGCTTTTGACGATTGACCCCGAGGCGCTGTTCCTGACCAAACGCCAGTTCCGCGCGATTGCGGCGCGTGCGTCCTTTGGCAACATCGAGGATCTTGACGGCGCCCTTTTGCTGGGCCCGTTGCGTGGTGTAAACGTTCGTGAGAAATTCAAGGGTCTTTGATCCACCCAAGGAAAGCCAAACAGCATGAATACCTCCACCCGCCAGCCCAACAAAGCAGGTCGCGCTGACGCCGCCGAGACCGTCGAGAAGGTTGAGGATGCCGTTCTTGCACTGCTTGCCGAACAAGGCGTGTTGGCGGGGATCAACCTGAATGAGGTGGCCAAGGCTGCGGGGGTCAACCGCAGCCTTGTCTATCATCACTTCGGGTCGCGGCGCGGTTTGCTGCGGTCAGCGATCAGGCGCGAACTGGACAAGAAACAGGTGCAGACCCGCACCCCCACCACGCCGATGAAGCTGGGCGCGCGGGTCGTTCATGCGCTGCGATCCTTGCTGGTGGGCGAGCGGTCCTTGCAACTGACGACGCTTTTGCATCTGGACGGGTCAAAATCACCGCGGCTGATGCCCAATGCCGAAACCACCCTGTTGCAGTTGGAGCGTGACCGGGCGCTGGGGTTGGTCGGCGATATCGACGACCTGCCGGCGCTGCACACGGCCTATGCCGCCTCGGTCTATGGCTATGCGCTGTTTCGTGAAATATTCGCGCGCGATCTGGGCATCGACGTGGCTGAGCTGGACGACCGCGTCGCCCGCCAGTTCGAGGCGCTTTTCGACGGCATTGGCGCAAAACCCGGTGGCAAGGAAGAATGGGGCGAAACAACGTGACACCTTTTGTCTTCAACACCACCCCGTCGATCCGCTTTGGCGCGGGCCTGCTGGACCGGCTGGACGAGGTTGCCGCCGCGACGCTGGGGCCGCGGGTGATGGTCGTGACCGACGCGGGCATCGTGCGCTGCGGTATGGCGGCACGGGCCTGCGCCGCGCTTGAACGTGCGGGCGTTGCTACGGCGGTTTTCGCAGAGGTGATGGCAGACCCAACCGAGGCACTGGTGCTTGCCGCCGAGGCGGCTACGCGCAGCTTTGGCGCCACGGGCGTTTTGGGGCTGGGGGGTGGATCGTCGCTGGATGTCGCCAAGCTATGTGCGGCGCTGGCAACCGGCGGATCAGATCTGCGGGCCAGCTATGGGGTTGGCAATCTGCGTGGTGGCCGCCTGCCGCTGGTTCTGGTGCCAACCACCGCCGGAACCGGGTCCGAGGCGACGCCCATTTCAATTGTCACCACCGGCGGGCAGGAAAAATCCGGCGTGGTCAGCCCGGTGCTGCTGCCTGATATCGCGGTGCTGGACCCGGATCTGACGCTGGGCCTTCCGGCCCCGGTAACTGCTGCGACCGGCATCGACGCGATGGTCCACGCGATCGAGGCCTATTGCTCGGCCAGCCCCAACAATAACCCGGTGTCGCGCGCGCTGGCGCTTGAGGCGCTGCGGCTGATGGGGGCCGCGCTGGAAACGGCGGTGCACGAACCCGCAAACATTCAGGCGCGATCGGATATGTTGCTTGGCTCGCTTCTGGCCGGGCAGGCGTTTGCCAATTCGCCGGTGGCGGCGGTGCATGCGCTGGCCTATCCGATTGGCGGGATGTTCAAGGTGCCGCATGGCCTGTCGAACGCGCTGGTGCTGCCGCATGTGATACGCTTCAACGCCGCAACGCACCCCGAAGCCTATGCAAGGATCGCGCCGATCCTGTTTGAGGGGATGGACTCTTTGGCCCCCGATGCCGCCTTTGTCTTTGCCGACGCGCTTGCCGCGCTGTCGCACAGATGCGGGCTGCCGCAGCGGTTGCGCGATGTGGGGATCGGGCAAGATGCCCTTGCCGCAATGGCCGCAGATGCGATGAAGCAGACCCGGCTACTGGTCAACAATCCGCGCGCGCTGACCCTGGACGATGCCTTGGGCATTTACCAAGCGGCATGGTAGCCAGCATTCCCCAGCAGCGGCAGGGCTTTGGTATCCTGCGTGAAATGTCGACCCGCTGGATCGATAACGATGCCTTTGGTCATATGAACAACGCGGTGCATTTCCAGTTTTTCGATACCATCGTCAACCGCACCTTGGCGGATCTGGGCACGGATCAGTTGCCCGATGACCCGACCCGCTTTGTCGTCGTTGAGACCGGCTGCCGATACCTGGCCGAAATCCGCTACCCGGACCGCGTTACCCTTGGGTTGCGGGTCGCGCATCTGGGTCGCTCGTCGGTGCGCTACGATCTGGCGATGTTTCGTGAGGATGAAGATCAGGCGGCTGCAGTGGGCTATCTGATCCACGTCAACACCAGCCGCGCCACGGGCCGTCCCTTGGCCATTCCCGAAGGGTTGCACGCGGCGCTTGCGGTGTTGCACGGTGATCCCAAGCCGTGACCGCCGCGACCAGACGGATCAGGTAAAAGGGAATACCAACTGGCCCAAACGCCTTGCCAAGGACTACCGAATCTCATCGTTAAAGGTAAAAATCGACGCTGAACGCGCTGCGTCTCAGAGTTAAGCGCAACGCGACATCAGGCAAAACCCGCAGCTAGCAACCCGCCGTACCCGTCTGGCTCAACCCGGAACACGAAACTAGCGTCTCCGAAATCGCCGGACAACACCTTTGACAAACACCGCGATAGAACCATTGCGCCCGAATGGCCTCGGCTAGCCATTCACGGGCTATTACGTCACTTGTATGGCACACTTCCGCACCACCGTTCTCAGTCTCAGAGCCTGATTGGAAATGAGTTGAGCAAATTCAGGAGGTTGTGATTCTGTTCGGTTGCGAAACTGATGGGAGATCACGATGGCCTAAACCGAATTCCCTCGCGCGCAGCATAGGCGCAATACGAAGCGCTATCCAAGCGATTTGATCGTAATGGCCCGGTTGAGGCCGCCTGCCATGGGGCGGCCTGGCGGCCTCAACCGGGCCATTACACATCATCACCGATACCTGCGGCAAGCTGATCGCCTGCAAGATTCATACGGCCAATATTCAGGATCGTGACGGTGCGCCCGGGGTCTTTGCCAGGCTCCGCCGCGAGGCACCGAAAATGCGCTGTATGTTCGCGGAGGGCGGTTATGCCGGACCGAAGCCGCAGGATGCCCTCGTAAGCTGTGGGCGCCGGACGCTGCAGATCGCCAAGCTCTCAGACACCGCCAAGAGCTTCGAGGTGATGCCACGCAGATGGGTCGTGGAACGCACCTTCGCATGGCTTGATCGCTGCCGTCGGTTGGCAAAGGACTGGGAGAAACCTATCGAAAGCGCCGAGGCTTGGCTGCTGATCGCCCATATCCGGCGCGTAACCCGGCTCCTTGTAACAGATTGAAATCGTTAATTCCGTCTGACAGTTGGACGATAGTAACTAAACCGTTTGAAACGCTACGATGGGGTCATTTCATGAGTATTCTGGATGATCGTGGTAATCGCCTGCACACAGCTTTCCGGCACCAGGGTACCCTGTGATCGCGTGAGCAGGGTAATCAGGATTGGCATGAGGTCGGAATAATGCCCCGATGACGGATGGCGTTTCAGCCAATCTTCGGCCATGGCAATCTGTATCTGCTCCGCCAGAAGTTCGGCCCGTTTGACCTGATCGCGCAGAATTTCCTTTATCTCTTGCGAGATGCCGGGTTGCGGCGGTTTGAGGGCGCGGCGGATGTGCCGCAATGGCAAGACCGTTGCTTCACGCCAGATCTTCATATTGCCGTGCAACCCGTCGATTTCAGCAGCCGTCAGCGCTATCTTGAGTTTCGACCAGGCGTAAATCACCATGAAGAGTGCGACGATGTCAGCCTCGGCCTGATCTTGTAGGGTCAGACAGGCGTCTGACACGCCGGGACGTGCGTAGAGATCCAGCGTGAAGGCCCAGGCGGGGTTTTCCAAATCAAGGGTCAATCGTGGCTCCTCTTTCACGGGGCGTCCTGCTTTTGCATCTCTTGGCTGATACCCTGCCAGCGCGGCATCCCGCCCATGTCTATCCCAAACAGATCAAGTGCGCGGCCGACAGTGTAATCCACCATTTCGTCAATCGTGGCCGGTCTGGTGTACAGGGCTGGTACGGGCGGCATGATGATTGCGCCCATTTCAGTGACTGATGTCATCGTGCGCAGATGGCCAAGATGCAGCGGTGTTTCCCGCAGCATCAGCACCAGCCGCCGCCGTTCCTTGAGAACGACGTCGGCGGCACGGCTGATCAGGGTCGAAGTTACCCCGGTGGCGATTTCAGACATGGTGCGGACAGAACAGGGCGCAATCAACATTCCGAGCGTCTGAAACGATCCGCTGGCGATGGTTGCGCCGATGTCTTTGGCATTGTGGACGACACTGGCTTTTTCTTCCAGATCGGTGGGGCGCATGTCCAGTTCTTGCGCAATTGTCAGATGCGCCGAGCGGGTGATCACCAGATGAGTTTCCACGCCGAGTCGGCTTAGATGCTCCAGCGCGCGCACACCGTAAATCGCGCCGGAGGCGCCACTGATTCCGACGATGATGCGCGGGGGGTGCTTTGGTATCATCTTCATTCTGTGCCGAACCAATCTGACAACTTGATCTTGTCTGCCAATCGGATTTTCTTGCGCTCAAACTCTTTTTCGCGGCCGAAGGGTTTGGTCGCATCAACCAGCAACCGCCCCCAGTGGTCTTTTTGTTCATCGCGGTAGAACGAGGGAGTTTCGGGGATGATTAGCATATCCTTGTCCGGCCGGCAGCGGGTCAGGGTTGCCCACATGACATCGTCCATATCGTAGATGTCAACATCGGCATCCACCACCGTGATTATCTTGGCCCAGATCGGTTCGGCGCCGATCGTGGCCAGCATGACCTGACGGGCATGGCCTTCAAACTGCGGGTCGATCTGGACGATCGCATGGTTGACGAATGGCTGACAGGTGACGTTCAGGATACCGGGCAGGGCGGCGCTGAGACGCTGGAAGATATTGGCGGAAACTGACAGTTCGAGTGTCAGAACCTCTTCGGATGATCCGCAAAGAATGCTGTGGAACATTGCGTTGGGCCGTACGGTAACACCTAGAACCTCGAACACGGCATTGGGCCCTTCAGGGACGTAATAGCCCATGAATTCACCGAAAGGTCCTTCAAGGCGGCGTTCATTAGGAAGAAAACGACCTTCGATGACAATCTCGGTTTCGGCCGGAACTTCGAGATCGATATGGCGGCATTTGCGCATCGGCAGGGGCGAACCCTTCAGACGTGCCGCGACCTCAAGCTCGTCCACGTCGTAGGGCAGGGGGGCCGCAGCCGTTAGAAACGATGTGGCAGGCGCCCCGATCAGCATTGCCGCTTCAAGCGGCTGGCCCATCTTCTCAGCCTTTTCATGGTACATGGTCAGGTGGTGGCGCGGCGCAAGGCGGCACCGCAACTCATTGTCATTCACGAACATTGAGCGGTGGTAGGACAGGTTGCCGACACCGGTCTCGGGATCTTTGGCGATGAACATCGCAGAGGTGAAATAGGGGGCCGCATCGCGATCCGAATAGGTGATCAGCGGCAGGTCGGACAGTTTGCATTCTATCAACTGCTCATCTTCGACCTTCACGAAGGGCTCGCCGCTGCCTTGACCAAGGTTTGCCAGATTGCTCCACTGGCGGCAGAAATCGGTGGCATCGATGCCGATAACCTCGGCCAGACGTTCGCGCGAGCCGTAGACATTTGTCACGACTGGAAACTTGGTGCCTTTCACGTTGGTGAAAAGGATCGGCTTGCCCCAACGCTTTTGTGCCGCATGGGTCACGGCGGCCAGTTCGTGGAAGGGATCGACCTCCTTGTCGACCACCATCAGATCTCCACGCTCGTGCAGACGGGCAACAAAATCTCTCATGATTGTCTCCTCGATGGGGTTGAATTGCGTGATGGCGGCATGATCATCGACGTATTGGCCGTGGCCTCATGCGCGCTGGATAGGCGGTAACGGTCCCCAGGGTAAAGAAATCGACTTCGGGTAACCGGAATATCGTTGTGCCAGGTTTGCCGATTGATCAGCAGGCAGGGGTGGGTGGCGTCGATCTGCAAAAGCCGCTGCGCTTCGGCGTCCGGGCGGATGGCACGAATGGTATTGTCGACAAAGGATACCTTGGTTTCGCGCAGCAGGTAGGCGTGGGTCGTGGTCTGGGTGAAGTCTTGGTCAAGGTATCCCGGCGCGACCGCCGCATTGATAAAACGATCCTCCAACTGGATTGGGGTTCCGTCTTCGAGGTGCAGTATCCGCGAATAAAAGACGGTGCCGCCAGCGACAGGCAAAAGTTTTGCAAGCTGAGTTTCGGGCTCAAGTGCGCAGAGCGTGATGATCTGGCTGGTATGCACGCCGCCGTTCGCCTCGATCTCTTCCGAAACGTCTTCCAGCCCGAAAACCGCGCATTGCATCTTTGGTCCGACGACAAATGTACCACGTCCCCGGATCCGTACAAGTACGCCCTCTGCCTGAAGTTCCCGCAGCGCCCGACGCACGGTCAGGTGTGAGACGTTGAATTCGACGGACAGGGCCTCTTCGCTCGGAACCTTGAAATCTGCACGCCAATCCTGGCGGTCGATTCGGTCTTCAATGGCGGTTTTTACTTGGCTGTAGAGCGGCTCGGGCGTGCGGGTCACAAAGCTTCTCCTGAACTAATGATATCATTATTTGATAACTACATCGGTATTTTATAGCTGTCTATAGCCTTGCTGGCATAGATAAGTTCTAAATACTGGAAAAGAAATATGTTGACACATAAGATAACAATATCATTAGTTGTATGAAGGAAAGATCCACTTGATGCAACCAACCCATGATCGGAATGGGCGTCCTGGCCTCAAACGCGGCAGCGTTAGGAGGCGTTGGAGTAGAGTTAGGAAGGCAAGAATGATGGTCGAAACCGGCGAGCTGACCAAGCTGCAAATGTACATCGGCGGCGAATGGGTCGCGCCATCGGGGGGCGAGTATATCGAGTCGGTCGACCCGTTCACCGCCAAGCCTTGGGCCCTAGTGCCGCGCGGCAATGCGCAAGACGCAGACCGCGCCATTCGCGCTGCTGACGCGGCCTTCCGTGACGGTCCTTGGGGGCGTATGCATCCATCGGATCGCGGTGTGATTATCCATCGGCTGGGGACGCTGATTGAAAAGCACGCGGACGAACTGGCCGAGATCGAGGTGCGGGACAATGGCCGGTTGTTGGCCGAAATGCGCCATCAGATCCGCTATGTGGCAAAGTGGTATTATTATTATGCCGGTCTGGCCGACAAGATCGAGGGGGTTGTTCACCCCTGTGACAAGCCGGCCCTCAGTTTTTCCCGGTCAGAGCCGCTTGGGGTCTGTGTTGGTATCGTGCCGTGGAATGCTCCGTTGCTGTTGTTCTCGCTGAAGGCGGCACCGGCATTGGCGGCGGGCAATACGCTTGTCATGAAGCCTGCCGAACATACCTCTGCCACTGCGCTCAAGCTGATGGAGTTGGTTGAGGAGGCGGGCTTTCCGCCGGGCGTCGTCAACGTCGTGACCGGCTATGGCAAGGAGGTGGGTGAGCCGCTGGTTACCCATCCGCTGACGCGGCATCTTGGATTTACTGGTTCTACCGCAACTGGGGCGTATCTGTATTCGCTGGCGGCGAAGGACGTCAAAAGGGCAAGCCTTGAGTTGGGCGGAAAATCTCCGAACATCGTCTTTTCCGATGCCAATCTGGACAATGCCGTGCGCGGCGTGGTGGGCGGAATTTTCGGTGCCACTGGGCAGACTTGTATTGCCGGTTCGCGTTTGTTGCTGCACCGAAAGGTGCATGATGAGTTTGTGGATCGGCTTACGGCGTTTACCAAAGCCGCGCGTGTCGGCGACCCGCGCAACGAACGCACGCAGATCGGGCCCATCGCCAACCAGATGCAATATGAACGCGTGCTTGACTATGTAAGGATCGCGCAGAACGAAGGTGCCGATCTGGTGCTAGGCGGCAAGCGGCCTGAACATGACGAGTGCGCCAGAGGCTTCTTTGTAGAGCCCACGATCTTTACTGGCGTTCACAATGAAATGCGCATTGCGCGTGAAGAGGTCTTCGGGCCGGTTCTGTCAACGATTGTCTTCGATGAGCCAGAAGAAGCGATAGCCATTGCCAATGACAGCGAATTCGGCCTGGCCGCCGGGGTTTGGACATCAGACATGAAACTTGCGTTGCGGATGTCGGACCGATTGCAGGCCGGCAGCGTCTGGATCAATACCTACCGCGACATTTCTTATACGACCCCCTTTGGCGGCTACAAGCAAAGCGGGATCGGCCGTGAAAACGGCATCGAAGGGATCCGCGAGTATCTTCAAACCAAGGCGGTGTGGATCTCGACCGCCGAAGAAATCGCAAATCCGTTTGTGATCGGATGACCTGATCGCCGGAGCAGTGCATTCAAGACACTGCAAATTGTCGGGGAAATCTTTTCTAAGCCAGATCAACAGGGAGGAAGACAATGAAAATAGTAAAAATCAAGCTTGGCAGAGCATGTTTCGCGCGTGCCGCAGCCGCAACATTGTGCCTTACGCTCGGCGGAGGCGCTGCGTTCGCAGAAGCGGCCGCAGACAAGCTTCCGGCGAAGTATCGGGAAGCGGGCGCAATTAAACTGGTGACGGATGCCAAATATCCGCCGTTCCAGTACATTGATGATTCCGGCGAAATGGTCGGCTTTGAGGTCGACTTGTGGGATGCCATTGCAAAGCAACTGGGCGTGAAAATGGACGTGACATCCGTCGCGTTCGACTCTCTTATTCCCGGGGTGCAGTCAGGCCGTTGGGATATTGCGATGGAAGGGATCACCGATAACCCGGTGCGCGAAGAGGTCGTCAACTTTGTCACCTATGGCTATACGACGTCGTCTGCTTACGTCCTGGCGGACAACAAGACTGTAGGTGACAGTTATCTTGATCTTTGCGGGCTACGCGGAAGTGCCCAGAGCGGGACGGAGTGGGTCGATATGATTACCGGTCTTCTTGCAGACAGCTGTAAGGAAAACGGCAAGGAAGCACCGACCGTTTCAGAATATGGGACATCGGATGCAGTCTTGTTGTCACTTTATTCCGCGCGTGCGGATTTTGTTCTGACGTCGGCTGCTTCTGCCCGTGAAATCATGCAAAACGCACCGCATCCGATCCGTGTTGTTGCCGTGGATGTCTTGCCGCGCCTGCCCAGCGGGATCGTTTTCCGCAAAGGCGAAGATGATCTTGGAGAGGCGCTGCTGGCGGCGCTGAAAGAAGTCATGGCCGACGGCACATACGACGCGATCTACAGCAAATGGGATGTCACCCCAATGCGTATGGAACATGAGCCGGTTATCAATCAGGCAACCAGTGGATTGCCGCAGTAAGATCTGGACAGGGCCGGCGGGAAATCTGTCGGCCCCTCATCCTGCCGCGTTACTCGGAGTGGATATGGACAACCAGTCGAACAAGACCCGCAGCCCTGAAGCGACCCGCCAGACCCTGACCTACGTTCCAAACCGCGCCTGGGGGCGAAAGGTGACGGCGGTCGTTCTTCTGGTGGTTATTGCGTCCTTTGTGGGGTCCATCGCTGATAATCCGAACTTCGGCTGGCCGATCATCGGCACATACCTGTTTGATCAGCGTATCCTTTCGGGCCTTTTCCTGACCCTCTGGCTGACAGCGGTTACGATGTTGATCGGGATTGTCCTGGGCACGTTCTGCGCGGTCATGACGATGTCATCGAACGGCGTCATCTCACTTATCGCCAAGTCCTATATCTGGTTCTTTCGCGGCACCCCGGTGCTGGTCCAGTTGATTTTCTGGTATAATCTGGGCGCGCTATTTCCGAACCTTTCAATCGGTATTCCATTCACATCGTTCTGGATTTCGATTCCGACCAACGATGCGATCTCGCCGGTGATGGCGGCCATACTTGGCTTGGGCCTAAACGAGGGTGCCTATATGTCCGAAATCATCCGCAGTGGCCTTACGGCGGTTGATCCGGGGCAGCGGAATGCGGCGAAATCGCTTGGCATGACGAATGGCAAGGCTCTTTGGCGCATCGTGTTACCCCAAGCCATGCCAGTCATCATTCCCCCGACCGGCAACCAGACCATCGGAATGCTGAAAACCTCGTCCTTGGTTAGTGTGATTGCGTTGTCAGACCTACTTTATTCGGCGCAGACCATCTATTCGCGCAATTTCCAGACCATTCCGCTGCTGATTGTTGCCTGTCTTTGGTATCTGGCGGCGACCACAGTTCTGAGCGTGATACAAAGTCGGATTGAGCAGCATTATGGTCGTTCACACCATCAACCCAACCCCCAGACGTTCCGCCGCCTGCTGGGTCTGACCAAGGGGGCCCAATGATGTCACATTCGATGGTCGTGTTTGATCGCGTCTGCAAAAGTTACGGTGCGGTTCCCGTCCTCAAGGATATCGATCTGGAGGTCAGCTCCGGCGAGGTTCTTAGCCTGATTGGCCCTTCGGGCTCGGGCAAGTCGACGCTGCTGCGTTGCGTCAATCATCTCGAGAGGATCGAAAGCGGCAGCATTACGGTTGATGGAGAACTGATTGGGTATCGACGCAGCCATAACCTTGCCTATGAGCTACCCGAACGCCTGATCGCGAGGCAGCGCGCCAGGATTGGCATGGTGTTCCAGAATTTCAATCTTTTCGGGCACAAGACCGTTCTTGAGAATGTCATCGAGGCGCCGGTTCATGTGCTTGGGGTGACGCGTGCAGAGGCGATAGATCATGCCAGCAGCATTCTTGAACGGGTAGGTTTGGCCGAAAAACTGAAAACTTACCCGCGAATGCTGTCAGGCGGTCAACAGCAGCGTGTTGCTATTGCCCGGGCGCTGGCCATGAAGCCCAAGCTGATCCTGTTCGATGAGCCTACTAGTGCGCTTGACCCCGAACTGGTAGGAGAGGTGCTGGATGTCATGGGTAAACTGGCGGCCGACGGCATGACGATGATGATCGTGACACATGAAATGGCTTTCGCCAGAAATGTTTGCCACCGCGTCGCATTCATGGCTGATGGCAGAATTGTCGAATGTGGCCCGCCCAGCGAGGTGCTGGACAATCCCAGCCTTGAACGGACACGCGCCTTCCTGTCCAAGGTTCATTGACGTCAGATGGCACAGGGCAGCGGCATAAGATCGACGGTGCTGACAGACACCTGGGATGTCATAATTGTTGGCGGCGGTATAGTTGGCTGCTCGGCTGCTTATTACGCGGCCAAGTCTGGGCTTCGCGTGCTTTTATTTGAACGGGACACGCCAGGGTCGGGGCAATCGGGGCGCAATCTTGGCTTTGTGCGCCAGCAGGCGCGCGATTTTCGCGAATTGCCGCTTGCCATGGGTGCATTGAAGCTTTGGGAGGGTCTTGAACGGGATCTTGGCCGAAACGTGGGGTGGTTCCAGGGCGGCAATATTGCGCTGGCCATGACCGATGCCGAAAGGGAGCAGCACGCAGCATGGCAAAGCGAAGCCCGGCCTTACGGCTTGGACACGGTGACGCTTGATGCTTCGCAAATCATGGCAAAGCTGCCGCATCTGGCGCCGGGGGTTGGTGTCAAAGGGGCGATGTTCACCGCATCTGATGGGCGTGCAGAGCCGGGCCGTGCGACACGGGCATTTTTTGACGCCGCGCTTGAGCATGGTGCTGAGGTGATATTGGGCAGCCGGGTCTCAAAACTGGAGACAGCGGCGGGTCAGGTTATCGGCGTCTGGTCCGGCGGCAGATTGTTTCGCGCCGAGACGGTGGTTTGTGCCGCAGGGGCAAACACTGCCGCGCTGGTGCGGCCACTGGGCATCTTGCTACCACAAGAGATCATTCGCGCTACCGTGGTCAAGACAGAGCCTCTCGCCGAGCCATTCCCGTACTGCCTGTCTTGCCCGATGACGGGCGTCCGGCAAAGTGCGGATGGGGCGCTGGTGCTTTCGGTGGCAGGCGGCGAATATGATATAAGGTGGGACTCCATTCGCTATGCCCGGTGGTATCTGAAACTCAGACGCGAGCAGCCTGAATCCTCTCGGATAAACTATCTTTCACCTTTTCGAAAATTGCTGTCCCGCAATGCGCCGCCGCCGCTGGCCGACATCGCCCCAACAAGCGAAAATGTGCCGCCGAATAGCAAGCGTATCCAGCAGGCGTTGAATGAAGTCGGGCATTTTCTTCCTCCCTTTGCTGGGCTGGGGGTCAGGGCGAGTTGGGCGGGGTATATCGACACGCTGCCTGACCTGGTCCCGGCAATTGGGGCGTCAACAAAGGTCAGTGGCCTGCTGATTGCCACGGGCTTCAGCGGTCACGGCTTTGGGCTGGGGCCAATGGTGGGTAAAGTCCTGTCACAAATGATGCGGGCTCAACCGCCATGCGTAGATATCAGTCAACTCTCCCCGGACAGATTTGAGAGAGCGGGGCGAATGACATTCTCACGTTGACGACCATAAACGGGGGCTTTGTCAGGTTATTGACGCGCCCCGGCTGCACGCATAGCTCTCTGTCATGGGTATCTATGCCATCAACAGAGCTTCAACACCGCGCAGCTTCGGTCCAGCATAGCCGCCATCCGCAAATATGTGACGTAATCTCGGGGCCTCACGGCGGAGCTTGGCAAAGACTCCGGGCGCGCCATCCCGATCCTGAATGTTGGCTGTGTGGACTTCGCACGCGATCAGGTTGCCGCAGGTATCGGTGATGATGTGGCGCTTTCGACCCTTGATCCACTTGCCTGCGTCGAACCCGGAAAGTGACGTGTTTTCAAAGGTTTTTACGCTTTGGCTGTCAATCACGCCACCGCTCGGTTGAATATCCCGTCCTGCCGCGAGGCGCGCTGCCGCGACCAGCGCCCGATTGATCTCGGCAAGGAGGCCATTGGCGCGCCACCGATAGAAATAATAGCGTAGGGTCGAGACCGGCGGGAAATCCTTGGGCAAGAGGGACCACGCGCATCCCGCCACCGCGATATACTGGATCGCATCCCAGACCCGGCGCAACCCCACCTGTCGCGGACGCCCACGGCGATTGTGACAGGGTAGCTGCGGGCGAACAACTGCCCATTCCTCCGGCGTCAAATCGCTTGGATAGCGCTTGGTCTTACGCTTATGTTGCGCGCGGGTGAGTTCAGTCCAGGCCATCGCGATCTCCGTTTAGCTTTGCAACCGAACAGAATCACAACCTTCTGAATTCACTCAACTCATTTCCGATCAGCCTCTTAGAGATTTGCCGCTACAACAACAGCATTCATTCGAGCCTGGGCTGCACACCTGTCGCCAAGTGGGAAGCGCTCGCCGATGGAATAGTGGGCGACATCCCCTTCGACTTGGAGGCGTTTCGGGTGAGTTTTTTGCCGAGTGAGCAGCGGCAGGTTCGGCGCGATGGCATCCATCTGTTCGACCGCCGATATTGGTCTGATGCGCTTGCAGGGTACGTTGCCCGCAAAGACCGAAGGGGGGTCGTCCGCTACGATCCCGGCGACCTTTCAGTGATTTGGGTTGAACTGGACGGCGGTCGCTGCGTTGAGGCGCGGTATCGCAATCTGGAAATCTCGCAGGTGTCGCTTTGGGAATACCGCGAGGCCATGCAAAAGGCATGGGCCATGGGAAAGGTGGGCACAAATGAACTGATACTCGCTGAATGTAGAATTGCGCCAAACTGATTGCAGCTACACAGCCAGTTGGAACCTGGCCGCTGCTTTGATTGCGTCAAGATGAACGTCAACAGCCCCTAATACAAAGTCGCTATATTTAGGTGAATGCCGCAACCCGCTCCCTGCAAATGGCAACCATCGCCTCTGCTCGCTCCTGGATATCACGGTCCGTGCCGGGAAGATCAGGCACAGAAACCCCGTCTATGGCTTCGGAGAAGCGCTGCAAGAAATAGTCGATCTCTTCGCCCACACCGGTTGTAGCCAAGCCGGCGATCGCCGCCACCTGCATGAAATCACGACGTCGCAAGCGATCGTCTTTGCCGTTCAGTTTCAGGGCCATGCGATCTTGTTCAAGACTCGGGAAGACCCTCGTCGTGACCGCATCATAGAGCGGCGCGAGCCGGATTGTGCTGAAGCGATCCGCAGCAGGACCGGCAATCTTTAGGAGTGCCAAATTCTTCAGGTGCATATCGCCGTCGCCGATCAACCAAGCGAATAGTGCGCGCTTGATGACTAACAGCAGATCTGCCCCGGCAGATGTCGACAGCGGCCGAACAGCACGAGTTATCCTCTCGATAGTTCCATCATACTTCGCATCTGGGGGCAGATCGAGAACCGAACAAAGATCCTCCAAAGCAAAGCGGCGTTCATCCTCGGACGATGTGCGAATATCGAATCGCTCGACCAGCAAGGCCGGGGGCATGTCATCCGGCATTGCGACCAAAGCGATGTCAGGTGTCTCCAACCCTGACGCACGGCCAAGAGACATGGCAAGATATTCGATCACGGGAAGCGCCTGAAATCCGCTGGTTCCCGCCGGCTTCAAAATGTGAGTGAACGGCAAGCCCGTGCTCGGCGACAATTGGCCACCCTGCGCCAAATACATCGGCGCCTTGATCTGGACGCCAGACAGGCGCGGTGTGTCCGCCCGCTCATAAAGTCGGGCCAGCCCCGCCTCGAAATCTGCTTCAAGCTTGCCGCGCCCCGGGCCTGCATAGCTTCCGGCAAACACACCGTTGTGGGTATATCGGGATAACGACACGGCCAGCGTGTCTGCGGGGAGCGATGCGAGCTCGGCTGCGTCTTCGCTGATCGTAATGTTGGACATATATCGTTTGCCCGAGCGCAGCATTGCCCGCTCGTCGTTGTCTTTGAGAACCTTCTCTAGCCAACCCTCAGGCAACAGTGACAGTATGAAGGGGGGTAGCTGGCCCGGAACCCGCTGCTGCACGAGCGGCAAATTGAATTTGTCTTGTGGCTGCCATCGCCATTCAAAACCATCATGACTAAGTTGACCGACAATTTGACCATGCCAAGCAACCAAGAACGAAAGTGCTGCTTCGTTGCGAACATCCACCGCAACAGCAGAACGTAACAAATACCGCTCTGTCTGCTCCCCCTCGCGGTACCATTTGTTTGCGCGCGCAAGCGCCCAAACCGCATCTGCGGCGGCAGATGGGCTGCCATATTCTTCGATAAGACGCGCGGCGATCTCGGTGCGCATCCCTTCATCGATCGCACTGGCGTGCTCACTACGCTGCCGAAAAGCTTCAAGAAATCGCTGCCGCATCGACGAGACGGCGATCTGGAATTCCCCTGCTCCGTCATCGACAATGGCTGTCGCGACCGCAGGCTGATCTGGCGCTACGTTCTGGATGATCTCCAGAGACCTGATCCTAGTACGCTGATTGCGTTTCCCGCTGATGAACAAGCGGCCATCTCGCGTGGGTGCCAGCAAATTGGCGCTGGCTGCCGAAAGATACGCCTTTGGATAGAGGTAATGTGCAATCCGCACTGCACTGCGCAGAACAATTGCATCGATATCGGCGTCAGTGTCGACATAAATGCCGCGCATAAGCTGAATAAGTTTCCCAGTCTCAGCTCGGTAGTGAGCGCGGGTCTTGTCGAGATTTTCACCGATGAGATAAAGCAAAATTACAACCTTCACGCACTTGAGATGCGAGATAGTTAGACTGCCCCATGACATGTGTCAAGAGACCCAAACTATCTCGCACATGACATGCGTGAAAGTTAAGGCTGACAATTCTTTTCGGGAGACCAACGACACTTAACAGCACTCACCAAAATCACAACCGAGCGGCTCTGTTGAAGGTTGAGATCGCTGTGCCGCATTTTACGGCTTTGTCACGCTGAGGCAGCGGGCTGAGCCTGTCTGCCAGAGTTGTTTAAGCCCGGCTTATTCATCGAAGACGGTTTTTGGGGTCCCCGGCGCGGCTTTGACACCATGATCAGCGGGGTTTCTGGTTCGAATGTCGGCGTCAAGGTGGGTATCCCCTTGGCGGACGGGACCGTCTTCGACCCCGAAAAGGCCAAGTTCGAACTGCTCGCAAACAACTATGGTCTCAGCCCGGACGACTTTGGCCGCGAGTTCTCAACCGGGCGGGAAACGTTCCGTATGGTCGGCATCGAAACCCGCCGGCCAAAATACCCGATCAACGTCGAGCGTCAGCCAGACAGGCAAGGGTTCAAGTTCACAGCCGAAAACGTCGTCATGTGCCTCAAGGCGATGGATGGAACGGAATGATCTCTCTTTGTTCCCCTAAACGCCCGCATATGCAACATCGGGCCAGTTAGCCCATCGGAAATGCCGAAGCCGGCGCCGTCCGGTCTGCGCTCGTGATCCTCAATCCCTCGATATCGAGCAATAGTTGACCCTGGCCACCGCCACCCGCAGCGGCGCGAGCCGCGCGGCTGCGTGCCTTCGCTGAAGTGCCAGGGTCAGTCTTCGATATGTTATTCGACGACTTCGGCGCGTTCGGGTCGACTTCCCGTGCGACATTTACCGCCCGCACCTCCTGTAGCTCTTGTTTCGGAGTGGAACCGGGCTTCGGCTCTTGTGACGGTTCAGCGGAATTTGGGTAGCACCACATCCAGCGAGGCACGCAAGCTAACTGCCGCGCTCGGTGGCTGCCAGGAACGCCCGCACCTCATCCTTCAGCCAGTCCCGCAAGACGGCGATCAGCGGATCATTCGCCTCACCGGGCCGATGGACAAGGTCGTAACCTCGGCCCACAGGCAGGCGGATCCGGGGGAAAAGTTCCACCAGCCGGCCGGACGCGATATCTTCCGCCACAAGTGCACTGCGGCCCAGTACGACGCCCTCGCCGCGGATGGCGGCTTCGATCGTCAGGCTGCCATGGCTCAACGTCGGTCCTCGGCTGCACGCGCCGGTTGCGCCCGCGGCGGTGAACCAGCGCTCCCACTTGGGCAGCGCACTGTCGTCGTGCAGGATACGTTCCTCGTTGAACAGTGTGCAGCGGCTCAGGTCAGAGGGCTCTGCCAGCCCGCCCATGCGCGCCCGGTAGCCGGGGCTGCAGACGGGGCTCATCGTCTCGTCGAGGACGCGCTCCGCGACCGTGCCGGGATAGGTGCCCGTGCCATAGCGGATCGCGGCATCCACGCGGCGGTCGGACAGGTCGATGTTCACGTCGCTGACCTCAAGGTGGATATCCACCTCTGGCAGGCGTGCGACGAGGCGGTGCAGGCGCGGGGCGAACCACTTGCTGGCGAAGGAAACGCTGGTGCTGATGGTCAGCCGCGTCGCACCCTTCTGCGACCGCAGCCGCTCCGCTTCGCGCGTAAGTTCCGCGAGCGCCCGGCTGGCCACCTGATGCAGCGCCGTGCCCTCGGCCGTCAGTTCGATGCGCCGGGTCAGTCGCCGGAACAGAGCGACGCCCAGATCCGCCTCCAGCGTCTGGATCTGGCGACTGAGGGCGCCGGGCGTCAGGTTCAGTTCCGCCGCCGCCAGCGCCATGCTGAGCAGGCGGCCAGTCGCCTCGAAGGCGCGCAAGGTCTGCATCGGCGGCGGGCGGCTGGGCATTGCGGGCTCATGATTGCGTTTCATTCAATCATAACCTGCAAACAAATCGTTTGTAAGATGGCGCGTTCGGCGGCAAGAGGTGACCAAAGAACACTCTTGGACCCGCGCGACGCTCCATGACCAGTACCACTTCGATCCCCTCTGCGCCGCCGTTTGCATCCCTTGCAACTCGGCTCTCGCCGCTCAGCATCGCGGCGCTGCTGTGTCTGGCGCTGATCTGGGGCCTGTCGATCCCGATCACCAAGCTGGCGCTCGAGTCGATGCCGCCAATGACGCTGACGGCGCTGCGCTTCGGGATCGCGGTGCCGATCCTGTTTCTCTTTGCGCTTGGCCACCGTCGCCTGCCCCTTCGCGCGCTCCCGCAGGTGGTGGCCCTGGGGCTTTTGGGCATCGGCATCGGGCAGGTGGCGCAGACCTTCGGCATCGTCGGCACCTCGGCCTCGGTCGGTACGGTGATCTCGGCGGTGATCCCGGTCTTGGTCGTGGTCTTTGCAGCGCTGCGCCTGCACCAGCCGGTTACCGGGTGGCAGCGGATCGGCCTCGCGGCGGCGTTCGCGGGCATCGCACTTGTCGCATCGGGGCAAGGCGATGGCAGCACCGCCGGTCAGACGACGGCCCTTGGCGTCCTCCTGATGCTGATCTCAGCGCTTGCCATCGCCTTCTACTATGTCTGGAGTGTGGAGTTGACCGCAAGCCACGGCACGGTCACCGTCGCGGCATGGAGCACGCTGGCGGGCTTCCTCGCCCTCCTGCCCTTCACCGGATGGGAGATTGCACAGACCCCGTTCAGGGTAGAGCCCGTCGCCGTGGCCGCCGCGGCCTATCTGGGGCTGCTGGTTACGGCTGCGGGCCTGTTCCTTTGGCTGTGGCTCTTGCGCACCGTGCCCGCCCGCATCGCGGCCAGCGTACAGTTCCTGCAACCGCTGTTCGGCATTGCAGCCTCGGCGGCACTGTTCGGCGACAAGATGGGGCTTTACTTCGCCCTGGGCGTCGTTCTCGTTCTTCTCGGCGTCGGTCTGACCTCGACAACCCTCCGGGCCAGGAAAGGCCCGGACTGCGACGCCCCACCCGAACGTAAAGTGGTACCGACGAGCGGCTGATCTGACTCGGAAGGCTCTTTATTGAGGCTACGCAATGTGATTCCCTTTCATCTACCAGATATGGAGGATGTGATGGTGCAGCACTCAAGATCGGGGAGGATCGGACGGCAGCAGGGTTGCGCCGGACCGCACGCCGAGAGCACGACGGGCGGACTACGGCGCGGATATATGTGATCGCCACCGCGCCCGAGGGAGCGAGCCGGGCGGAGGCGGCGCGGCTCGCCGGAATGGAGCGGCAAGCATTGCGCGATGCAGGTTTACGTTAGGGCAGTTTGCAGCCTATGAGTCGGACTTGCGAAAAGATGCCCAGCACAAAGGCGAGACAAGAATCGCTTTGGTCGTATTTGCGTGGTCTTACGGCAACAGTCGCGCCCGCACTGGCGCGACATTTCACTCGGGAGGATGGCATGAGCCAAACGAACCGTCGCGACGAGATTGACCTGTTCGTGGACGATCTCCTGGCAAACCCCGCCCGCGCGGAAGAATTGAAGAGCAAGCTGCGCTACAGCCTCGGGGACCCCGAGGCACCGGCCCAGCGGCGCGCGCGGCGGCATCTCATCACCGTGTGCGGCGATGCCGAGAGCCTTTGGGACAACATGCCCGTCTGAGGCTCAGCCGGGGCTCGGCACCGGGCCCCGGCCGATCGATCACAATCAGCCCACCGGAGTTTGTTCGGATGGTGCGTGGTGTCGCTCGACAAGGCTGCGGCCAACTGGGGTATCGCTGATTTCTGATCAGCATTCGTGTTGACTGTTTCAAGGTTCACCATGTGGCGCATGATCTGGAATTCCTCCGAGATCCCGTTGCCGCCGTGCATGTCACGCGATGTCCGCGCCAGTGCCTTGCCGCAGTTGTTGCGCTTGATGACTGAAATCATTTCAGGCGCAGCCTGGGCATCCTCCATCAGGCGACCAACGCGCAGGCTTGCCTGCACGCCAAGGCTGATTTCTGTCAGCATTTTGGCGAGCTTGAGCTGTTGCAGTTGGGTTTGTGCCAGACCCCCCTTTTTCTGCGCTTTTGACGCTTTGGCAGTCGATGATCGCGCCAGGGATCAATCTTCGGACGGGGCTGCGTCGAGCGGTCATAGCTGAACTCCGTTGCTTCCGACCGCACCACCTTGCGCACCGCGTTCCGCGACACCCGCAACTCACGGCAGATCTGCTTGATCGGCTTACCTTGGATGAAATACGCTCGCCCGATCTTGGCAATCGTTTCCACAACCAACATCCCGGCCGCATACATTTCAATGATTGGCCGCGACCAGAACTTCCGAGGCGGTAGCAGCTCGCCCCTGAGTTCAAGGCGAAGGTGGCGCTGGGAGCGTTGAAAGGGGAGGCGACCGTGTCGGAACTGGCGAGCCGGTTCTGCGTGCATCCGACGATGATCAACCAATGGAAACGCGCGCTGCGTGGTGGCGCGTCCGGTGTGTTTGAACGCAGCCGCCGCAAGGCACCGGTCATCGATGAAGACCAGGTCAGGGATCTGCATGCCAAGATTGGGGAGCTGACGGTGGTCAACTCTTTTTTGGAAAGAACTCAAGCCTTGGGATCGGAAGTAACACCAGTAAGCCCGCAAAGAGACACAAGGCCTGCCCTTACCTCCTGCATGGGCTGCAGGTGGAACGGCCAAACCAGGTCTGGTGCGTGGACATCACCTATCTGCCCCCACTCGGCAGATTTGGCCCTGCCAAATCGCCTGCCGGGCAATGGATGCGCCGTGGGTTTCTGGGAGACCGGGTCTCTGGCCCGCGCGGGTGTCCGGAAACGGATGGAGTTCTACAATCACCGCCGCCCGCACAAAGCCTCTGGCGGGCAACCACCGGCGATGGTCTACTCGCTGAAAGTCGAAGCAACGCACCCCGATCAGCAAGAGCAGATCAGAGCTTGGAAAACCCCAGATCCTGTCCAAGGAATGGGGGGCGCCTCAACCCAAGTCGAAAACCGTTTGCCGACGCTATTCTTGCGTTCATGCGTGAAACCATCCCGCGCGATTAGAAAACCTTGCGCGACAAGGTGTCAGACAACTTCAGCGGCATAACGAAAGATAGTTTTCGGATTTTGGAGCAGAAACGGTATAGAGGATATTACGGCCGGTTTTAGGTTTTGCCGGGGTCAAGTTTTAAACTCAGGGCCTTGAATGACACTCTGCTATATTTTCGGTATTCGTGGCTATCGGGTTCGGCTTCGATGAATTTACTTGGCAATGAAAGCACTGAGATCGGGAAATCTTTATCAGTCAAATTCAACCGCACTGAAAAAGTGACAAGTTGAAGACCAGCCTTCTGTCGCAGATGCAGCACCTGAACATGGCAAAGGTTCCGGTTCGGACCATTCACGTCGAGTTCGATCCGCCTGCGGATGGCCGGTGCCTTGACCAGCAGCTTTGCTGTCAGGGTCCATTGCCCGCCGCGCGCCTTGTCAGGCTGCACTGCGGCCACGGTGACGTCTTCCGGGCTGTAGATTTCCAGCGCGGTTGATCGTGTAAAGGTGCGGACAAGTTTAACGTCCTGCGTCCTGTTTCTACCCGAGCGCCGCAGCCGGTAAAAACCGTGGACGACCTTACGCAAGCGCTTTTGTGAACCGTTCAACGCGTCAGTTTCGCGTGCCATGATCAGATCCGGTATGTCCCGAATTCGCGCGCGCGGCCGGTCTGCGCCAAATTTCCGCAACACCTCATGCGGTATCTTCAGGTTCATTTCTTGCGCCAGAAATGACAGCGCGATGGCGCTTGGCCCACGCAGACGGCGACCCGTCGCAATCTTATGCAATTTATCCCAATTGATGGCCTCGGTTTCCAGCATTGCAGCAATATCGACCAGCCAGTCGCTATGATGGTGTCCATCCCATGCGCCGTGGCCCATCGCCATGACCAAGCGTTCCTCAACAGATGGCACGAACACAGGCACCCCGTAGTATTCGGCAGTCCGCGCATCTTGCAGCATCAGGGCGTCGAAATGCGCGTTGGCGTAAATGTTTTGGTAAGCAGCACGGTGCAGATCAATGTCTCCGAAACGGCCCTTCTTGAAATTGCGCGCGCGAACGCTCGATATGCGCGCCTTCAGACCAAGGGCACTCTCGCCGCGGCTGGACTGCCAATCCTGCGCGGTCAGCATCTCTGCGGCGGTTTCGAAATCCCCGTCCGGCAAGAGCAAGTCGAGATCGAATGCTGTGCGGGATTTCTGTTCTACCGGATTGAGGGCAATGCGTGCCGCGCCCTTCAAAAGCACAACCTTCAGGCCGGCGTCGACAAAGTCTCGTAGCGGCGGCAGATTTTGTGACACTGCCAACCGCGATTGGGTCCAGTGCAGCCGTTGAAGGCCAACCAGACGGGGGTACTCGGCCAACCCCTCAAGCGAGCGACCAAACCGGGTTGTTATTGCCGAAAACAACCGGTGCTCGGGAAACGCGGCGTCGTCCAGATCGTTGTTGGCAAGCCAGTCGGTCAGTGCATCGCGGGCGGTTTGCGCATCGGGGTTGATGGCGGCGTGCAGCAGCAGCAGGCGCGGGCCACCCGGCCACGCCCATGAAAAATTCGGAAAACCGCGAGAAGGCGTGCTGTTCATTTTTTCGTTGCTTCCCGCTGTCGCAACATGGAGGCCCGGGCGACAGCAAGGTATGCGCGGCGTTGATCGTTGTTGAGGTTGAAGGTCATGCTGCTGGAAATAATCCGCCGCAGGGCCAGCACCTGTGGCAACATGTGCGTGCGCAACCCGATTTGGCGTGCCCTGCCGATCCAGTCAACCATGTCACCACAATTGCCCGGCGGATCTATGATGGGCCCGACTTTTTCGAAGGAGGAGCGGTGCATCACAAGGGTCGAGCGGCCCCAACCATCCTGCACACGACCGCTGCCGCGTTCCGGATCCTCGTGCCGGAACTGGCGCATTCTTGTGAACGAAAGTGTGTCTGCGCCAAAGCCGTTCAAACTGGCAAGCTGGCGCTCAAGCTTGTCTCGCACCCACAGATCATCGGCATCAACGGTTGCCATGATCGGCGCGCTTGTGGCGTTGATGGCCGCAGTTGTGGCCGCGCCGCACCCTGCATTCGCTTGCCTGATTAACCGGACCCCGTGGCCAAACTGTTCGACGATGTCTGTCGTATTGTCTGATGATCCATCATCCACCACGACGATTTCAACCGGAGCGATGGTTTGATTCACTATCGATGCCAACGTTTCATGAATGGTTTGTGCGGCGTTAAACGCTGGTATGGCGACAGCATATCTCATGATACAAAAAAGTCCTTTTGCAATTCGATGCTGAATGTGGGTTTGACCAATGTACGGGTCGGGTCGTCCCTGCGGCGCTGGACACTACGCAAAATGGCGCGTGCAAACCAGATCTGGTTGTCGCGCAGTTTTGACGACATGTTTCCCGGGTGACGCAGGTAGTAATGGCAAATGGTATCTGTCTGGCGAAACGAAATACCGATTTCGAAGGTTCGAAAGATATAATCGGTATCTTCTGCCATTTTCAGGGACTCGTCGAAACGACCGATCCGGTCGATCAGGTTGCGCCGGTACAGGCAACTTGCCAAATGAATACTGGTCAGCCGTTGCTGTTTGGCATCGTGTGGAACCGTCAGGTTTTTGCGATCCAATGCAAAGGTGATGACCATATCGCCATAGGTTAATCCCAGATCCGGATTTTCTATCAGAATGGGCAGATCGCGCACAAAACGGTCCGGTGCCATCAGGTCATCAGAATCTAGAAAAGTGACGTATTGCGTTTGCGGCAACAATGCGTCCAACCCAGTGTTGCGGGCCAATGTGACGCCGCCGTTGTCGCGCCTGATATTCCTTATGCGCGGGTCTTGGGTTGCAAGAGCTGCAAGCACTTCGGGCGTTTCATCCGTAGATCCATCATCGACGATCAATATATCAAGCGGCAATGCGCAGGCCTGACGCATGACGGATTCCACAGCGCTGCGTATTTCCATGGGCCGGTTGAAAACCGGAATGATTACGGTGACAACCATCACAAAGCCTCCAAAAAAGTGCGCAGCACCTGCACGATTTCATCCGGCTGTGTCCCTAGCCGCAACCGGTAGGCCGGCAAGGCGCGGGTTATGCGCCCCGCCACATGGAAAAGCCGTGCTCTGTCGCAGTGAATTTGTGTCACGCCAGAGGGCGCAAGTGCGAGGAAAGCCTCTTTTGCGGTTGTCGGGATGAGTGATGTGTGTTGCGCGTAGGTCAGTTCCGGCAGCACAATCGCCTTCAATTCAATTTGAGAAGGCAGGCCGCCGTCAACCACGTCCGGCATGTAGAATTGGTGCTTTCCCTGCCAGTTGGGGGCCTTTGGGATCAAAGGATGTTGCCATTGCCCCAAGCGCCGCAAGCCTTTTTCATCCTGTTTGAGTGTGTCGAACACGGGGCGCGCAACAAGGTTTTCAACGTCGACAAGGACGTAGTCATCGCCAACGCTTTGCAGCCCGCCAAATATGCCCGCCAGCACGGTCGAGGATTTCCCCGCCCCTCCCTCGCCCGCCAGAAGAACCCCGCTTTCAGATAGGGCCAGGGTGCCGCCATGCAGAAGTGACGCGGTCTGTGTTCCCAGCCGCCACTGCACAAAATTCCGCAACGGAGACCCGCTGTCCCACGCGGGAAGGGCATCTTTTGCCTTCATCCACTGGACACCGATCCCGCGATCCACATCAAAGACCTGCCAGAACTCCAGATTCTCAAAGTAGTGCAGGCGGTAGGATGTCTGTGCAAGAACGGCTTCCCACTGACGTTCATGAAATCCGTCCAACGTCCAGACCGGCATGGCGCCCACGAGGTCGTCGGCGCTGATAACCGCAATTTTGCATATGCGCCCATCAGTGCCGGGCCGCGTGGCAAGGGCGCGTTCTGCCTGCTCCAGATAGTCGTGATCGTTACAGCAGACTTCAAACGTCGTGCCGGCCACGTCCAAACGGCGGGAAAACCGCGCGGTTTTGGAAAGGGTGTCAAACCCGTCAAGAACAGATTTCAACAGCTGGATCAGGCGACGGTCATATGCACTTTCGCGGTAGGCAGGGCTACGTTCCAACATGTGGCGTCAAGCCGTTTCAGGGCGGTTTGGCCACCCTCTGTCCTCGTCAACATCATGGATGGGATCCGCCATGATCAGGTCTGACAAATCATCGTAAACCTCAATGGTGGGGGGGGCTGCAAGCGTAAGTTCCACGCCTTGGACAGGGTCGGAGTCACTCGTCTTGATTAAACCAAGATCAACAAGACGGGTAGCAAAGTCCGCCCCGGGCTGGCCTGCTATGGTTTCGGGGTTCTGACCGGATGTAAGGGCTACCCACAGGGCGGCGCCGCTTTCGTTCAAGCCAAAGTATTGTCCGGTTTGCAGGTTCAAGATCACCATCTCACCGTCAAACTGCTCGTCAACGATATCAGGTCCCGCGATCAGGAAGCTCGTCATTAAAGTCTCCAGATTATCTACTCAATTCAACAACCAGCTGTCAAATCCCGGAAGGTGGTATGGCTGTTTCTTGAACAGCTCTGATCAGAGTTTGTACCAGTCCTTCATTGGCTGCAAGGGCGACTTGCAGCCCAAGGCTGATTGCGAAAACTGCTGGTTGTAAAGCCAGACATAGCGCCGCAGCATAGCCCCCGGTTTATCGCCTGATCCGAAGTGGTAGCTTTGCAGCACCTGGTCGATGCGACCGTTAACGCGTTGAGCCATGCTGAATCGCCCCGTGCTGGTGAATTTCAAGATCACGTTCATACTTTTTATGCCGGCCAGATTGGTGCCGCCTTTGTCAATCAAAACCCGGTCTGGCACGCGGTTCGTGCCGATGGCCTGTTTGAAGAATCTGCGAGCCGCTGCAAGGTCACGACGCCCGGATAGCATGAACCGAAGATCCGCGCAGCGAAATCAAGGGTTTGCCCGTCCCGGTCAACCGGCGATGGCGATCACCATGGTTGCCACGATACCCGCCCCACCGCCCGCCGCGCAAGCAAGTTGCACAAACGCGATGACGGCAAAGCGCGCGCGTGAATGGACATAATCCTCGGCAATGGTTTTTAGCCCAAGGGCGGCGTGGTGGAAGGCCGCGATCACCAGCAGGATCATCAGGGCCGCATTCAGCGGCGCGCCAAGCCAGACAGTCAGCGCTGCGTAATCGGCCGCCGCACCGCCCGCCAATGCCACCAGAAGCCACAGCACCAACGGCACCAGTGCGATGGCTGAAACGCGCTGCGCCCACCAATGGTGCGCCGCATGCCCCGCGGCCCCCCGTCCATGCGCGACAGAATAGGCGGTAAGGTGGGGGCCGCTCATAGCAGCACCCACAGCCATAGGGCCAATGTCAGGAACAGGCTGGCAATCATCACGGTCCAGCCCCCCGCATAGATCTGACGCAGCTCAAACGCGTGCACGCTATCCCAGACCAGATGCCGGATACCGTTGCAAAGATGATAAAAGACCGCCAACGTGACCAAAAACAGCACAACGCGCCCCACCCCCGACAGCATGATCGCCTGCGCGCGCCCAAACGCCGCCGGGCCGGCCGCCCCCGCCAAAAGCCAGCCGGCAAGGCCAAAGGCAAAAATGGCCAGGGTGACGCCGGACAGCCGGTGGCCAAACGACATGACCGAGGTCAGCTGAGGCCGGTAGTTCTGCATATTGGGCGATTTGGGGCGGGGATGGCGCATGGTCTGTTCCTTTTTCAACCGCCGCGTTCCAGCATCATCCGCTTGATCTCGGCAATGGCCTTGCCGGGGTTCAGGCCGCGCGGGCAGGTGCGGGTGCAATTCAGGATCGTGTGGCAACGGTAAAGGCGAAAGGGGTCATCGAGCGCATCCAGACGTTCGCCCCGGCCCTCATCGCGGCTGTCGGCCAGCCAGCGCCACGCGGTCAAAAGGGCGGCAGGGCCAAGAAAGCGATCGCCGTTCCACCAATGGCTGGGGCAGCCGGATGTGCAGCAAAAACACAGGATGCATTCGTAATATCCATCCAGGGCCTGACGCTGCGCCACCGATTGCGGGCGCTCATGTTCGGGCGCGGGGGTTTCGGTTTTCAACCACGGCTCTGTCAGGGCGTGCTGGGCGAAAAGGTGGGCCTGATCGGGGACCAGATCCTTGATCACCGGCAGGTTGGCCAGCGGATAGATGGTGGCCGGTTCGCAAAGCTCATCCATGGCGCGGGTGCAGGCCGTCCAGTTGGTGCCGTCAATCGTCATCGCACAGGACCCGCAGACCCCCTCGCGGCAAGATCGCCGGAAGGTCAGGGTCGGGTCCACCTTGTTCTTGATCCAGATCAGCGCATCCAGCAGCATCGGGCCGCAATCATCCAGATCAACGCGGAACGTGTCGATCCGGGGGCCGTTGTCATCATCGGGGTTGAACCGATAAATCCGCAAGGTGGCAATGCGGCTCGCGCCTTTCGGGGCGGGCCACGATTTGCCTACCGTTATATGAGAGCCTTTGCCCACACCAAAATCACGCGGCACCGGAAAGCGGCGTGGCCATTTCAGGCGCGGAATTTCGTCTACGTCGTCAGAGTGCTCGACCATTGCGATGCCCTGCTGCGCTGTTCGCCCTTTTGACGGCAATCACCCGCAGGGCGGGTGGCGTCATCGGTGGGCTGTCCTTTGGGTGCTGTCAAAAGCTGATGGAGACAGGATCGCTGGCCGGGAAGCTTTCGTCAAGGGCCTCGTCAAGCAGTTCCTCCAGATGGGCGCGGCGGGCAACGGCGGCTGCGTCCTGAATGTTGGCGTTCACCGGCTTTGTCAGCGGGGCTTTGCCGTGGCTTGATGTAGGTTCCGGCGGGTTGGCGGATGCGCTTTTGTAGGCGTCGACGGAATGCACGAGCCCATGTTCATCGACGTCCACCCGACGCCGGAATTTCGCAGAGGCGAAAATCTGATGGGGCTTGTTGTCTTGGTCGTCTTGGCCCACTTCGTACCAGCGGCTGACGGTGCCGGCATGAATCGCGTCGTCGAGACCCTTGGCGTTGATGCCAAATGCCTGGGCAACGGCTGTCATGTCAACCTTGGCTCTGGCGTCGGGAAGCATCAGTTTCAACATGATTTCCTCCTTAAGGGTTTTGTGGGGTGTTAGATCCTGACTCTGGCTTTCGCTCAGGCGTTCTTGCGGGTGATTGCCACCTGCCAGACCTCGGGGCCGTCGGCCAGAAACTCTGACTCGAATTGATCAGGCCAGTTTTGGGCGATCCGCTGCAACAGCGGCACCGGCGCGTGATCGTTCATCAACACAAACGTAGCACCGGGTTCAAGCGATTCAAGCGCTGCAAAGACCGTCGTGTGCCGTTCGGCGGGGAACATGGGGCGCAAATCGACGACTGTCGGGGCCTTGGCGGTGGTGGAGGGGCTGTCGGACATGGGTATCACCTCTTTCTTGATGATCTATCGCTACGCTCTAAATAAAACATTATCAATATTCTTTTTAAGATCGTATGTAAGAAACCATCAAATTGGCGTGCGCAGCAGATCTGAGTGGGGAAAGATATGAGACTGACGGTGATGTCGGATTACGCGTTGCGGGTGCTTGTTTTTGCGGCGGCGCATCGTGACCGGCTGGTAACGATCGACGAGACCCGCGAAATCTATGATATTTCGCGCGGGCACCTGATGAAGATCATCGGTGTGTTGGCCCGTGCCGGGATCTTGCGGTCGCAGCGGGGCCGCAGCGGTGGGTTCACGCTGGGCCTGCCCCCCGAGGAAATACGTCTGGGTGATGTGTTGCGCCTGACCGAGCCGGATTTTGAGATGGTCGAGTGCCTCGCGCCCGCAAGCGGGTGTGTGATCCTGCCGTTTTGCCGTTTGCCCGCGATCGTCACCGAGGCATTGGGCGCCTTTATGGCGGTCATGGATCGCCACACGCTTGCCGATCTGATCATCCAGCCGCAGCAATTCGGGGCGATCGTCGCGGCGCGTGACCATAGACCAGCGCCATGAGTACCACCGCAACGCCCCCGGCCTCTGGCCGTAAAAGCCCGCGGCTGTGCCGTGGCGCGAATTGACCCTTGCGACTCTTGAATTTACGGTGTGGAACTGAGGCCTTGTTCTGCGTATCAGGCGTTGGACGAAGATGCCCTTATTCTTGCAGGAGATCAGAATGCTGATGACTCTCACCAAAACCCGGTTGCTTGGCAGTGTTCTGGGCCTGTCAATGGCGATTGTTGCGCCGGTTGCGATGGCCGAAACGCCGCCCGATGCGCTGATCGTGGCGCAATCCATTGATGATGCCGTCAGTTTTGACCCGGCCGAAGGGTTTGAGCTGACAACCGTCCAATCGTTCAACAGCCTTTATCAGCGTTTGGTGGAACCCGACCGCGACGATGGAACGAAAATCAATCCGGCGCTGGCGGAAAGCTGGGAAATCGGTGAGGACGGGCACAGCCTGACGTTGGCGCTCAGGCCGGGGGCCACCTTTGCCTCGGGGAACCCGGTGCGCCCCGAGGATGTGATCTTTTCGCTTGCGCGCGCCGTCAAGCTTAACAAATCACCTGCGTTCATTCTGAACGAACTGGGCTGGACGGCGCAAAGCGTCGATCAGGCGATTGAGAAACTTGATGACAGCCATGTGAAACTAAGCTGGAGCGCCGATGTCGGGCCGTCTTTTGCGCTGTCAATCCTGACCGCGCCGATTTCGTCCATCATAGATGCGCAAACGGTCTTGGAACATGCCAAGGATGATGATTTTGGCAACGATTGGCTGCGCACGCATTCCGCAGGCAGCGGCCCCTATACCATCGCCTCTTACATCCCGCATGAGGCCCTGGTGCTGAATGCCAATCCGGCGTCACCGGCCGGGGCGCCAAAGCTGGAAACGGTGATCTTGCAAAACGTCCCCGATGCCGGGGCGCGGCGGCTGTTGGTTGAACAGCATGACGCCGACATCGCGCGGGGGCTATCAGCGGACCAGATCGAGGCGCTTAAAAAGGTAGAGGGGGTCACGGTTTTGTCGATCCCGTCGGCGCGAACCGATTATCTGCTGATCAATTCGCAGGCCAATGCGACGCTTGGCAACCCCGCCTTTTGGTTGGCGGCGCGCTATCTGATTGATTATGACGGGATCGCCAACAACCTGTTGCGCGGCCAGTCGGTGGTTCATCAGGCATTTCTACCGGTAGGCTTTCCGGGGGCAGTGACCGAAAACCCCTACACGCTGGATGTTGAAAAGGCGCGCAAGATTCTGGCCGATGCGGGCATCGAGACGCCGTTCAAGATAGAGTTTCCGGTGTTCAAGGATCAACCCTTCATGGCAATCGCGCAATCGTTGCAATCAACCTTTGCCGAGGCGGGGATTGATCTTGATATTCAGCCCGGTGTGGCCTCGGACATCTATGCCAAGGGGCGCAGCGGTGATTATCAAATCACGCTGCGCTACTGGATCCCTGATTATTTCGACCCGCACTCGAACGCGAGCGCCTTTGCCCTCAACAAGGACAACACTGCAAGCACCGTGGCCAAACAGGCGGGTTGGCTGATCCCCGAGCTTTCTGATGAAACACTTGCCGCCGTGAAAGAGCAAGACCCCGCCAAGCGCGCCGCGCTATATGCGGACCTGCAAAAGAAGGTGCAGGACAGTTCACCCTATGTGTTCATGTTTCAAGGGAACGATCAGGTGGTGCTGGGCGATAACATCAAAGGCTACAAACAGGGTCTGAACGCCGATCAGGTTTATTACGATATGGTCGAAAAGTAAGTGCCAACCGCCGCCCCGGAAAACAGCCCCGCCCCGCGTCGCGTTGCGGCCCAACGCAGGGCGCGCATTTTTCGGGGCGGGCTGCACTGGGCCCTGGGCGTGGCGTTGACCGTGCTGGGGCTGACGGTGGCGACCTTTGCCATGACGCGGCTTTCGCCGGTGGACCCCGCGCTCCAGATGGTGGGCGATCACGCGAGCGAGTCGACCTATCTTGCCGCGCGCGAAGAGCTGGGGCTGGACCGGGCATGGCCGGTGCAATTCGGGATTTATGCGGCCAAGGCGCTGACCGGAAACCTTGGCCGTTCGATTTCGACCGGGCAACCGGTGTCGTCCGATATCGCGCGCACCTTTCCCGCCACGATCGAGCTTGCGACGGTTGCCATCGTGATCGGCGCCAGCCTTGGGCTGCTGCTGGGGATCGTGTCGGGAATTCGGCCGGGGGGCGTGGTTGACGCGGTGGCGCGCGTGGCCTCGCTGATCGGGTTTTCGATGCCGATCTTTTGGCTGGGGCTGCTGTTTTTGCTGTTCTTTTATGCGCGGCTGCAATGGGCCTCGGGGCCGGGGCGGCTGGATGTTCTGTTCCAGTATACGGTGAAACCGCAAACCGGTTTCATGCTGATAGATACCTGGATGTCAGGCAAGCCGGGCGCCTTTCGCAGCGCGGTGGCGCATCTTGTCCTGCCGGCGACGGTTCTGGCGATTTATGCCTTGTCGGGGATTGCGCGCCTGACGCGTGCGTTGATCCTGGCTGAACGCGGGCAGGAATACACCCTGACCGCGCAGGCGCGCGGCGCGTCGATCACGCGGGTGGTCTTTGTGCATATTTTGCCAAATATCTCTGGGCAGCTTATCACCATCGTTGCGTTAAGCTATGCGAGCCTTCTTGAAGGCGCGGTCCTGACGGAAACCGTCTTTGCCTGGCCCGGAATCGGGCGGTATCTGACGGTGGCGATGTTTTCGGGGGACACGCCGGCCATTCTTGGGGGGACGCTGGTGATTGGTTTGTCGTTCATTCTTCTCAATACCTTCACGGACCTGCTGGCTGAACGTTCGGGGGGTGTATGACCACCGCCATAGTCACCACCCCGGAACAATCGGGCCTGCGTCTTGGGCTGCGCAAACTGGGCCGGTCGCCGTCGGCCTGTCTTGGCGTGGCCGGTGTGACCCTTGTCATTTTGATCGCGATCCTTGCGCCGGTACTTTCGCCTTTTGACCCGAACCTTCAGGACACGGCCAACCGGCTTGCACCGCCGGGGCCGGTTCATTGGCTGGGAACGGATGGTTTTGGCCGCGATATTCTTTCGCGGATCGTGTGGGGGGCGCGGCCCACGATGCTGCTGCTGCTGTCAGTGGTGTTGCTGATGGCGCCTATCGGGCTGCTGGTGGGGGTTCTTGCCGGGTATTTCGGGGGTCTGATCCAGCGCATCCTGATGCGCCTTACGGATATTACGATGTCTTTTCCGCGCCTTGTGCTGGCGTTTGCCTTTGTGGCGATCATCGGGCCGGGGCTGTTGAATGGCGCGTTGGCGTTGGCGCTGACAAGCTGGCCTGCCTATGCGCGCCAGGCCCGGATAGAGACCATGGCGCTTCGGCAGAAAGATTACCTTGCGGCCGCGGAAATGGTTGGTATCCGCGGTAATCGCCTGCTGTGGGGGCATGTCCTGCCGATGGTTCTTCCTTCTGCGATCGTGCGGCTTGCGCTGGATATGAGCGGGATCATCCTTGCCGCGGCGGGGCTTGGCTTTCTGGGGTTGGGGGTGCGGCCGCCAACCGCAGAATGGGGTTCGATGGTGGCCGAGGGAACGCAGGTGATTTTTGATCAATGGTGGATCGCCGCCGCGCCGGGGGGGGCGATTTTCCTGACCAGCCTTTCCTTTAACCTGCTGGCCGATGGTCTGCGCGATATCCTTGACCCACGCCATGACTGAGCCCCTTTTGGATGTTGCAGGGCTGCGGGTGGCGTTTCCCTCTGAAAAGGGATTTGTGGCGGTGGTTGACGGGGTTTCGTTTACCGTCGGGCGCGAGATTGTCGCCCTGGTAGGCGAGTCCGGTTCAGGCAAGTCGATGACCGGGCGCGCGGTGATGGGGCTGCTGCCGGACCGCGCGCGCATAACCGCTGATCGGCTGTGTTTCGAAGGGCGCGATCTGACGCGGATCGGCCCCCGTGAATGGCGCGGCCTGCGCGGGAACGGGCTTGGCCTGATCTTGCAGGACCCAAAATATTCGCTCAACCCGGCGCTGCGGATCGGACGGCAGGTTGAGGAAAGCCTGTTTTTGCACACGCGCCTGCCCGCAGCGCAGCGGCGCGCCCGCGCGATTTCGATGCTTGAAAAGGTGGGTCTGCCGGATCCTGAATGGGTTTACCGCAGCCGCCCCGGCGCCTTGTCGGGGGGGATGGGGCAACGGGTGATGATTGCCGCGATGTTGATCAACGAACCCAGATTGCTGATCGCGGATGAGGCGACATCGGCGCTGGATCGTGATCTGCAAGTGCAGGTGCTGGATCTGATGCGATCCTTGACGCGCGAAATGGGCATGGGGTTGCTGCTGATCAGTCACGATCTGCAACAGGTCGCAGATTATGCGGACCGTGTGTTGGTAATGCGTGGGGGGCGGATCGTCGATCAGATCGCCGCAAAGAATTTGGGGCGCTCTGAAAACTCTTATACGTCGGCGCTGTGGCGGGCCCGACCCTCGGCGCGGACCTATGGCACGAAGCTGCCGGTCATTGACCGTGAAGAGGGGCGCAGATGAGCCTGTTGCACGTTGAGAACCTGAATATTTCCTTCGGGATCGAAAATGAGTTTCGCCGTGTGGTGCAGGATGTCAGCTTTTGCGTTCAGGAAGGTGAAACCTTTGGCCTGATCGGCCCTTCGGGTTGCGGCAAGACAACCGTTTTGCGGGCTGTGGGGGGGCTGAACACCGATTGGACCGGCACGATCCGGCTGGGGGCAGAGCCCCTGCGCCCGGGGCACAAGATCACCGGCCCTTTGCGCGATGATATACAGATGGTGTTTCAAGACCCGTATTCCGCGCTTCATCCACGTCACCGGGTTGCCCGGATTCTGGGCGAGCCGCTGGTTGTTCGCCGGGTGGAGGGGATCGCGGCGAAGGTTGCAAAAGCGTTGGACGAAGTGGGGCTGCCGGCGCAGATCGCGCAGCGCTATCCACACCAGTTATCGGGGGGTCAGCGGCAACGCATTGCGATTGCGCGCGGATTGCTTCTCAAGCCGCGGCTGGTACTGCTGGATGAACCGACCTCGGCGCTTGACGTCTCGATTCAGGCTGAAATCCTGAACCTGTTGAACGATCTTAAGGCTTCGCACAACATGACTTTCGTGTTGGTCAGCCACGATCCGGGGGTGATCGGGCATATGTGCGACCGCGCAATCAGAATGCAGGGTGGCCGCATTCAGGCAACGCTTGACCGTGCCGACCTGGCCGCAAGGTAACCGGATCGGGCAGAAGTCAGGTGTTGATCAAGCACCCCCCAACCGCAGCGCGCACACCCGTGCGGGCGTGTTGGTTGCCGCGTTGTAGCCAGCGGTATCCACGGCCATGGTCAGGGAATTGAGGATTGCCTCTTGGGTGGTTTCTATCGCCGCCTCGAACAGGGGTGACATGGCATCGTTGGCCAGCCGCGCATCGTTGCGGTTGGTTGAAAACGCCAGCGCATAATCCCCCGAGCCGTTGCTTAGTGCCGCCCCCGTGCGCGCCAGCCCGCCAAAGCCGCGCCGCGCCAGCCGTTCAAGGTTGCGCGGGCAAAGCGGCGCGTCAGTTGCGATGACGATGACGATAGAGCCATCGGCGTCATGGTCGGGCACGCCCTTGGGCACGGGGCGACCCTCAACCAGAAGATGCCCGCCGTAATTGCTTTGCACCAGCACGCCCAGCGTCCAGCCGCCGACGCGGCGCGAGGCGGTGCCGATGCCGCCCTTCAGCCCAAAGGCGATGGTGCCGGTCCCGGCGCCAACGCCCCCTTCGGCCACCGCGCCAGAGGTGGCAACCTCCAGCGCTAGGCGCATTTCGGCAACCGACGGGCGGGGGGCGCGAATGTCGTTCAGCCCGGAATCGTTGGTTTCACCGACCACGGCATTGATGGAAACGGCATGCTCGTTTCCCTTTTGTGCCAGCGTGTGGGCGATTATCGCCTCGATCGCGCGGCCGGTGGCCAGGGTGTTGGTCAGCAAGATGGGGGTCTCAATCTCGCCCAGCTCGGTGATCTGCGTTGCCCCGGCAAATTTGCCAAACCCGTTCAGCACCGCCAACGCCGCTGGCACCTTGTCTTGAAAGATATTGCCGCCGTGGGGCAGGATGGCGGTGGCCCCGGTGCGGGTGCGCGCCCCCTCTGACAGGGTGCAATGGCCAACCAGAACGCCCGCCACATCGGTGATCGCGTTCAGTGGCCCAGGGGGGTAATGCCCCGGCGAAATGCCATGCGCGCGCAGCCGCTTGCGGTTGGTCTTTGTCATCTTATCGGCCCCCTCCATCGTACGCCTTGGTTTCATATGTTTTTGATATTGGTCAAGTTTGTATTTGATATTGAGAATTTTCTGGTCAAGGATCGGGGCGCCTGAACCTGAATCCAGAGGTCCGAATCCGATGTCTGCATCCCCGTGCCAAGCCGATATGATCATGTATAATGGTGTGTTCTGGTGCGGGTTTGATGATGGGCTATGCGAGGCGGTGGCAATCTGGCAGGGGCGGATACTGGCGACCGGCACTGACGCCCGGATGATGGAATTGCGCGGGCCGCAAACTGAGGTCATTGATTTGCAGGGGCAGTTTGCGACCCCGGGGTTGAATGACGCGCATCTGCATCTGATGCCACTGGGCCAAACAATGCAATGGGTTGATGCCAGCCCCGGTTCCGCACCCACGCTGGCGGCGCTTTTGCAAAAGCTGCGCGACAGGGCCGCCACGACGCCCAAGGGCGGTTGGGTGATGGCGCGCGGTTATGATCAGGTCAAGCTGGACACCGGGCGCCACCCCGACCGCAGCGAACTGGATGCGGCGGTGCCGGATCATCCGGTGTTGCTGGTGCGGGCCTGCGGCCATGTTTCGCTGGGCAATTCGATGGCGCTAAAGCTGGCCGGGATTGATGAGAATACGCCGGTGCCTGCGGGCGGGGTGATCGAAAAGGTCGATGGTCGCTTGACCGGGCTTTTGGCGGAAAACGCCCAAGGGCTGTTGCGCGCCGCGCCCCCCACGCCGACGATTGACGATCTGATGGATGCAGCGGAACGCGCGGGCAATTACCTTTTGTCGCAGGGGATCACCTCTTGCATGGATGCGGCGGTGGGCATGGGGGCCGGGTTTGACGAAATCCGCGCCTATCATCTGGCCAAGCGTGACGGGCGGCTTCCCGTCCGGGTCTGGCAGGTGCTTTTGGGCGATCCGGACAAATCCATCGTGGAACAGTGCCACGAGGCGGGGCTGGTGTCGGGCGTGGGCGATGATATGCTGCGGGTTGGCGCGGTAAAGATCTTTCTTGACGGGTCCGCCGGGGGGCGCACGGCGTGGATGAGCGCGCCCTATTTGGGGGACGATGCCACGACCGGCGTGCAGATCCTTCAGGATAATGAGCTGAACCACCTTGTGCAGAAATACCATTCGATGGGCTATCAACTGGCCTGCCATGCCATCGGTGATGCGGCCATCGGGCAGTTGATCGGCGCTTATGAGGCCGCACTGACCGCCGAGCCCGACCCCGACCGCCGCCACCGGATCGAGCATTGCGGCTTTTCCAGCGATGCCCACCACAGGCGCATGAAGGCCGCAGGCATCTACCCCTGCCCGCAGCAGGTTTTCATCCATGATTTCGGTGACAGCTACATCGCGGTGCTTGGCGATGAACGCTCAAGATCCAGCTATCCGCTGAAAACCTGGGATGATCTGGGCTTTCACCCCGCCACCGGCAGCGACGCCCCGGTTTGCAAGCCCGACCCCTGGCCGAACATCTACAGCATGTTGACGCGCAAGACCTGGAAAGGCACGGTGATGGATGCGGATCAATGCGTGACGATCGGCAAGGCGTTGCAGGCCTATACCGAATACGCGGCGTTTTCACAAAAGGCCGAGGGGGTGAAGGGCCGTCTGGTGCCGGGGCAACTGGCCGATATCGCGGTTTTTTCGCGCAACATGCTGACGGCAACGCCCGAAGAAATACGAGATGACACCCATTGCGCCATGACCATTCTGGGCGGGCGCGTGGTCTATCAAGCCGGGGTTTGAACGGCAAACATGCAGCAAATGCATGAAACTCAACACGGAGGACACGACGAATGATGAAATCCCTGACACTATCGGCCCTGATGCTGATTGGCACATCGGCGGTGGCTTGGGCGGATGACCCGCAAAGCGGCGGCACGCTGAATTTCGTGGCGCCCTATGGCTCCAGTTTCGGCACGCTTGATGTTCACACCTCGCCCGCAACGCAGGACGAATTTCCCGCCAAGGCGATTCACCGCAGCCTTTACGACTGGAATTCCGACACCAACAAGCCGGAACTGGAACTTGCGACCGACGTGGAAGTATCGGATGACCGCAAGGTGTTCACTTACAAGCTGCGCGACAATGCCCTGTTTCACAATGGCCGCGCGATGGATGCCGACGACATCATCTTTTCCTACGAACGCATCGCCAAACCGTCGAACGCCTTTCCCGGCGCGCGCTATCTTTCGCATGTGGTCGGCATTGACGCCTTCAACAAGGGCGAGGCCGATCATATCGAGGGCCTGAAGAAGATCGACGATCACACCCTTCAGATCAGCTATGACGAACCCACCGACCCCGGCTTTGACCTGATGCGCACCAACGCCGCGATCTACCCCAAGGATATGGCCGATATCCCTGATTTCTTGATCCATCCGGTTGGTCTGGGGCCATTCGAGTTTGAAGAAAACATCCCCGGTTCCAAGATCACGGTGAAGAAATTCGACAAGTTCTACGAAGAGGGTAAACCCTATCTGGACAAGGTCAACATCATCCTGCTGGAGGATGCCTCGGCGCGCGATGTTGCGTTTCGCAACAAGGAAATCGACACCTCGGTGCTGGGGCCAACGCAGTACGTCGCCTATCAGGCCGACGCTGACCTGAAAGATCACATCCTTGAGGTAGCCGAGGTTTATACCCGCCATATCGGCTTTAACCCCGATTACGAGCCGTTCTCGAAAAAAGAGGTCCGGCAGGCGTTCAACCATGCCATCAACGCCGATCTGATCATTGAAAAGCTGGTCAAGAACAAGGCCTACCGCGCCACCGGCTGGCTGCCGATTTCATCGCCCGCCTATAACAAGGACGCGGTGCCCTACGCCTATGATCCCGACAAGGCCAAGCAGCTTTTGGCCGATGCGGGCTACCCGGACGGTGTTGATATCGAAATCACCGCAACGCAGAACGAAAGCTGGGGGATAACCATCGTTGAGGCGATCATCCCGATGCTGAACAAGGCCGGTATCCGCGCCACGGCAAAGCCGGTCGAGGCCTCGGTTCTGGCCGAAGTGGTGCCTGCGGGTGACTTTCAGTCGTTCATGTGGTCGAACGTGTCGGGGCCCGATCCCTACACGGCGCTGAAGTGCTTTTATTCGAAAACCTCGCGCAGCGCGTGCAACTATGACGCCTTCAACAATGCGGATTTCGACAAGTTGTTTGAAGAAGCCGGGGCAGAGACGGACGAGGCCAAAAAACTTGATCTGTTGCGTCAGGCCAATGACATTGTCCAAGACGAGGCACCAAGCTGGTTTTTCAACTATAACAAGGCGGTGATGGCCTATCAGCCCTGGTTGCACGGTTTGCAGGCCAACGCGACCGAGCTTGCGATCCAGAATTACGAAGACCTCTGGATTGACGATACAGCCCCCGATTCACGCAAGTGACCCCGGTCATTCAAACGCATCTGCGGCCCCTTGACGGGGCCGCAGGGCACAGAAGGGCCTAGGCCATGCTGCGTTTTACCATCCGGCGCCTGTTGCAGGTGATCCCGACGCTTATCGCGGTGGCGTTGCTGATCTTTGTGCTGTTCAGCGTGATTCCGGGCAGCTTTGCGTCCAGCATGTCGGCCGATGGCAAAACCGCCGGCGACCCTGAACTGATGGCCCGCCTGAATGAGGAATTCGGGCTCGACAAACCGGTTTACGAACGGTTCGGGATTTATCTGGTCGGGTTGGCCAAGTTCGACCTTGGCACCTCGTTTCGCACCCGTCAGCCGGTGACGACGGTGATCAAGGCGCGTATCTGGCCGTCGCTGAAGCTGTCGATCGCGGCGATGGGGCTGGCGATCGTGGTGGGGGTTCCGCTGGGTTTCATCGCAGCGTTGCGGCCGGGCAGTATGCTGGATTCCGTGACGATGGTGGGGGCGGTGTCGGGCCTGTCGCTGCCACAATTCTGGCTTGGGCTTTTGCTGATGTATTTCTTTGCGCTGGTGCTGGGTTGGCTGCCCAGTTTCGGCTACGGCGGTGGCGCGCTGAAATACCTGATCCTGCCCTCTATCGCGCTTGGCGTGACGCCGCTGGCGCTGTTGGCGCGCACCACCCGCGCCGGGGTGCTGGAAATCATGAACGAGGATTTCATCCGCACCGCCCATTCCAAGGGCATGAGCAACGCCCGCGTGATCCGCTGGCATCTGACCCGCAACGTCATGGTGCTGGTCGTGACCACCATCGGCTTGCAATTCGGGTCAATGATGGGGCAGGCGGTGGTCATTGAAAAGCTGTTCTCCTGGCCCGGTATCGGCACGCTTTTGGTTGATTCAGTGTCGATCCGCGACATTCCGGTGGTGCAGGGCACGATTTTGGTGATCGTGCTGTGGTTCTTGCTGATCAACACCTTCGTCGACATCATCTATGCGGCGATCGACCCAAGGATCAAACAGACATGAGGGGCATTAATCTTAACCTTTGGATCGGCAGCTTCTTGTGCGTTCTGGTGATTACGGGCGGCATTTTCGCGCCGCTGCTGACCTCGTTCGATCCGGTGTTTGACGCCGATCTGATGAGCGCAGAGATGCCGCCTGACGGCACCTTCTGGTTTGGCACCGATGCGCAGGGCCGCGATGTGTTTACCCGCGTTCTTTATGGCGCGCGCATTTCGCTGACGGTCGGGGTGGTGTCGCAGCTTATCAACTCGGTCATTGGGCTGTCGCTGGGCATTTCGGCGGCCTATTGGGGCGGCTGGTGGGATGATCTGGTCAACGGGCTGACCAACGTGATGCTGGCAATTCCGTCGCTGATTTTCGCGCTGGCGATCATGGCGATCCTGGGGCCGGGCCTGCCCAGCCTCTTGATTGCGCTGGGGCTGACCAACTGGTCCTGGACCTGCCGCATTGCGCGCTCGTCCACGCTGTCGCTAAAGGGGAATGGCTATGTGCTGGCGGCGCAGACGCTGGGATATTCCGATATCCGCATCATGGCGACGCAGCTTTTGCCCAACATGGTCGGGCCGATTCTGGTGATCAGCACGCTGGGCATTGGTGCGGCCGTCCTGGCCGAGGCGGCACTGTCGTTTCTGGGGCTTGGTATTCGCCCGCCGTTCCCAAGCTGGGGTTCGATGCTGACCGATTCACGCGAATTGATCGTGATTGCGCCTTGGGCGGCGGTCGCGCCGGGGATGGCGATTTTCATGACGGTGCTGGGGTTCAACCTGCTGGGTGACGGGCTGCGCGACATGCTTGACCCGCATATGCGGACGCGCCGGACATGAGCATGGAACCGCTATTGGAACTGCGCCACCTGCATGTCGGCATCCCCGCGCGCCGCGGAACTGTGGGGATCGTGCGCGATGTCAGCCTTAAGATCCTGCCGGGCGAGGCGTTCGGGCTGGTCGGTGAATCGGGGTCAGGCAAAAGCCTGACGGCGCTGTCGATGATCCGGCTGCTGAAACGGCCGCTGGCAATTACCGAGGGGCAGATCCTGTTCAAGGGCAAGGATCTGCGCGGCCTGTCGGAACGGGCCATGCGCGATCTGCGCGGCGACCGGATTGCGATGATCTTTCAAGAACCGATGACGGCGCTGAACCCGCTGGCCACTGTGGGGCGCCAAATTGCCGAAATGTTCGTGCTGCATCAGGGCAAAAGCTGGGACGAGGCGCATAAGCTGGCTATCGACGCGCTGGCCAGCGTCAAGGTTCCCGCACCCGAACAAAGGGTCAAGGCCTATCCGTTCCAGATGTCGGGCGGTATGCGTCAGCGGGTGATGATCGCCATTGCGCTGGCCTGCAACCCCGATCTGCTGATCGCGGACGAACCGACCACCGCGCTGGATGTGACGGTGCAGGCCGAGGTGCTGAAGCTGATCGCGGAACTTTGCGCCGCGCGGGGCACCGCCGTACTGCTGATCAGCCACGATCTGGGCGTGATCGCCAATATGTGCCAGCGGGTCGGGGTGATGTATGCCGGGCGGCTGGTCGAGGAACGCGATACCTATGATCTGTTCGCCACGCCGCGCCACCCCTATACCAAGGGTCTGTTGGGGGCCCTGCCGCGGCTTGGGTCGCGCCACGACCATGGGCGCCAGCGGCTGGTCGATATCGACAGCCTGATCACGGATAAGGAAAGCCTGACGCAGGAATTCTGTTTTCAGCCCCGCAACGCGGAACGCAACGCCCATCTGCGCGCCAAGGCGCCCGGCAGCGGGGGCAGGCCATGACCAGACCGCCAGCGCCGCTGTTGCAGATTCAGGATCTGCATGTGCATTTCCCTGTTGGAAGCCAGTTTCTAGCCCGTAACAAGCGGCTTTTGCGGGCGGTCAGCGGGGTGAACCTGCACCTTCAAAAGGGCGAATGCCTGTCTATCGTTGGGGAATCGGGGTGCGGGAAATCCACCACGGCGCTGGCGGTCATGGGCCTTCAGGAACCCACCTCGGGGGATATCCTGTTTGAGGGAAAGTCGATCATCGGCGCCAATGCCCCCAGCCGGATGGACCGGGCGCGCATCGCGCAGATGGTGTTTCAAGACCCCTACGCCTCGCTTAATCCGCGCCAGACGGTGCGCGGATCACTGGCGGCCCCGTTGCGCCTGCACGGCACCACCGCAAAAAGCGAGGTCGACGACCGGATCGAGGATATCCTGAAAAAGGTCGATCTGCGCCCCGAATTTGCCGAACGCTACCCGCATGAGTTTTCCGGCGGCCAGCGTCAGCGGATTGGCATCGCGCGGGCGCTGATCCTGAACCCGCGCATCCTGATGTTGGATGAGCCGGTCTCGGCGTTGGATGTGTCGGTAAGGGCGCAGATCATCAACCTGCTTTTGGACCTGCAAGAAGAACTTTCCCTGTCATTCGTGATGATCAGCCATGATCTGGGCGTGGTCGAACACATGAGCGACCGTGTGGCGGTGATGTATTTTGGCCAGATAGTTGAACTTGGCCGCTGGGACGCGATCTTTTCCAATCCGACGCATCCCTATACGCGCAAGCTGATTTCAACCATCCCTGATCCTGATACGGTGCTGCACCCGGATAAACGCGCTAACCTGAACACCGCGCCCAATCCGCCGGCGGGGTATCGGTTTCACCCCGATGATATCAGCCGGCCGGATGTCTATTCCGCCCCCGCCCCCTCTGATCTGATCGAGGTGGGGCCCGGTCATTTTGTGCGTTGCGGCCGCGCGGGGCCGGCGGAATTCAGCTAACAGCGCCGCCCCAAGGCTGTTCGCGGCTGCGCCCCGGTCAGTTCATGCTAATGTGCCGCCCAGCAAAACAGGACCGCAACCCATCATGCCGGTCGGACTGAAACGGAGCAGAAACCGATCGTGCAGGTTCTATATATTGCCCATAATCTTGACGATCCGGCCATCTGGCGGCGTGTTGCGATGCTGCGCCGTGGCGGGGCCGTGGTAACGGTTGCCGGGTTTCGCCGGGGGGAGGGGCCGCTACCCGGTGCGGCGCGCGTTCTGGGCCGCACGCGCAATGCCCGGATGAGCCAGCGGGTGATCGCTGTGTTGCGCGCAAGGCAGGGCGCCACCCTGCCGGATGGCCGGGGCTTTGACGCGATCATCGCGCGCAATCTGGAAACGCTGGCGCTGGCCGTGGTGATTGCGGACCGAGCGGGCCGCAGGGGCGGGCAGGCGCCGCGGCTGGTTTATGAGGTGCTCGATATTCACCGGCTGATGTTGCGCGGCGATATGATCGGGCGCACCCTGCGCGCGCTGGAACGCAGATGGTGCCGGGCGGTCGACCTTGTGCTTGTGTCATCGCCCGCGTTCGTGACGCAGTATTTCGATACATACCGCCAGACCCGTGCGCCGGTTCTGCTGGTTGAAAACAAGGTTATGGCCGGGCCGGATGAGGCCGGGGCGCAGGGCCGCCGTCTGCTGCTGGCCAGGGGGGGGCCGCTGGTTATCGGCTGGTTTGGTATTCTGCGCTGCGCGTTCTCGCTGGCCTGTCTGGATGCGGTGACACGCGCGGCGCCTGGGCGCTACAAGGTGATGCTGCGCGGCCAGCCCGCCTATGACGTGCTGCCCGATTTTGACGCGGTTGTTGCGGCAAACCCGGATCTTCACTTTGCCGGGCCTTACGCCTACCCCGACGACCTTGCGCGGATTTACGGCGAGGTGGATCTTGCCTGGCTGGTGGACCGCTATGAAAAGGGTGCGAATTCAGACTGGCTGCTGCCAAACAGGCTTTATGAAAGCGGGTTGAACGTTGTCCCGCCGATCTGCCTTGCCGGGACCGAGGTGGCGCGGATGGCCGAGCGGCTGGAAATCGGCCTGCGGCTAAAGGAGGCCACGGTTGCGGCGGCCTCGTTGATGCTGGCGCAGGTTGACGGTGCGCGGCTGGCGGCCTTGCGTCAGGCGCAGGCCGATGTCGCGCCCGCCGTCTGGCGCACGGACCCCGAAGAATGCCGCGATCTGGTGGCAGCACTGGGCGCGGATATGCCGGGCCGCGGGCTGCGGCTGCTGCGCGCGGGCGGGTTGACGACATGAACGTGGGGCCGGGCAAAGTGCTGATCGTCATCCCGACGCTGAACGAGGCGGCGCATATCGGCGCGGTGATCGAGGGGTTGCGCCCGTTTTGCCAGCACGCAGCGGTGGCGGCGCGCGATGTCAGCGTGATCGTGGTGGATGGCGGATCGTCAGACGCGACGCGCCCTATTGTTGGCGCAGCAACGCTGCCCAATGGCGCGCTGCACCTGCTGGATAACCCGGCGCGCATCCAAGGTGCCGCGGTCAACCTTGCGGTGCAGCGGTTTGGCGATGCCGCGGAATGGTTGATCCGGGTTGATGCCCATGCGGTTTATCCCGGCGATTATTGCGATGTCCTGCTGAACGAGGCCGCAGTTACCGGCGCGGATAGTGTCGTGGTGGCGATGCGCGCGGTTGGGCGAACGCCGTTTCAGCGCGCGGTGGCGTTGGCGCAGAACACGCGGATCGGTAACGGCGGCGCGGCGCACCGCATCGGGGCGGCGGGCAAGGTGGTGGACCATGGGCATCACGCGCTGATGCGGGTCAGTGCGTTTCGCGCGGTTGGCGGCTATGACCCGGCGTTTTCGCATAATGAGGATGCCGAGCTGGATTTGCGCCTTGGGGCGGCGGGCGGGAAGATATGGCTGACGGGGCGCACCGGGCTGGATTATCTGCCGCGCGATACCGCCTTTTCGCTGATACGTCAGTATCGCAATTTCGGGCGCGGCCGGGCGCAGACGCTGATCAAGCACCAGATACGCCCCCGGATGCGGCAAGCGGTGGTGATTGCTGTGGTGCCTGCGGTTCTACTGGCCGTGCTGGGCTTTGTGCATCCGATGTTTGCGCTGCCTGCGGCGGTGTGGTTGGCGGGCTGTCTGGGGGGTGGTCTGGCGCTGGCTTTGCGGGGGCACGGCTGGACCGGCCTTGCCGCCGGGGGGGTTGCGGCGCTGATGCATCTGGCGTGGTCGTTCGGGTTCTGGACAGGGCTTTTCCGGCGTGCCCCCGCGCAAAGGGCCGCACCATGAGCGCCCGTTTGATCGCCATCGGGGTCTGCACCTTTCGGCGCGAAACGCTGGCTGATACGCTCGGCAGCCTCGCCCGGCAGCATGTGCCAAAGGGTGCGGCGCTGCGGATCATTGTGGCCGATAATGACGACAGCCCGACTGCGGCGGGGTTGGTGGCGAAATTCGCCGCCCGCACGGCCCACGGGGTGGAATATCTGCATGCCCCGGCGCGCAATATCGCGGTTGCGCGCAACGCCATTCTGGAGGCCGCTGAGCGGGCCGGCGCGGCGCGGCTTGCGTTTATTGATGATGATGAGATTGCAGCGCCGGACTGGCTTGCGCGGCTGGATGCGCGGATGACCGAAGACCGGGCCGATGCGGTGATGGGGCCGGTGCGGGCAACCTATCGCCCCGGCGCGCCAGAATGGATGCAGGCGGCGCGGGCGCATGATACCTGGCCCGAAACCGGGCCTGATGGGCGCCCCATTGCGGGCCATAGCTGCAATGCGATGATTGATTGCGCGGCGCCTGCGTTTGCGGGCCTGCGCTTTGATCCGGCGCGCGGGCGGTCGGGCGGCGAAGACAGCGCCTGGTTTGAGGCGGCCCGCAGCCGAGGCGCCCGGCTGTCTTTCGCCAGGGACGCGCTGGTTAGCGAAGAGGTGCCCGACGCCCGCGCGCGTCTGGGCTGGCTGCTGCGCCGTCGCTACCGCATGGGCCAGACCTATGCCAGCCTGCACTATGCGGACGCTACGCCAACCGCCAAGGCGGCGCGGTTTGCCGTGGCGCTGGCCAAGGCCGCATGGTGCATGGCGGCCGCTACGGTGCAATTCCCGTCAGCAAAGGCCAGAAACGGCAATATCGTGCGCGCAGCACTTCACGTTGGTGTCATGGCGAATTTGGTGGGGTTGGCGCAGCCAAGCATTTACGGTGCGCCGGATACAGGTCAGACTGACCGCCCGCCAATGGCCCCAAACACGCCCAAAGGTTCCGATAGGTATGAGTGATTTTCGATTCAGAATGTCGGATAGCGACACAAGAAATACCGCCAACCCGCAGCCCGGCGGCGGTGATGTCTTGATTGACTTTGGCAAACTTGCGCAGGCGGCGCGCCGTCAGCGGCGGGTCTTGCTATTGTGGATCGCCGGGTTCTGTGTGCTGGGCCTGGTCTATCTGGCAACGACCCCGCCCAGCTATCGTGCGGCCGCGACGGTTCTTCTGGCGGGGCAGTCCACGGGACAGGTTGATAACGTGGCGGTGACGGAAACCGTCTCGGATGCGTCGGTGGAAACGGCCCAGCAGGTTTTCCGGTCACGCGATCTGGCGTTGCGGGTTGATGATATCCTTGCGCTGCGCGAAAAAGCGGCGTTCATGACGCCGCCTGCGTCGCTGGCATCGCGCACCTTGCATACGCTGACCGGGACGGTTCGGGCCGCGCTGGATATGTTGTCGCCAAAGCCCGATTTTGGCCCCGGCACTGGCGGGTCAGCGGATGCCGCCGATCAGGCGCTACGGGATAAGGCGGCGCGCAGCCTGCAAGGTGACCTGATCATCGAGCGGATCGGCCGCAGCACCGCCCTGCAGATCGAGTTCGAGTCGCATGACCCCGCGTTGGCAGCGCAGATTGTCAACGCCTATACCGAAGCCTATACCTCGGATCAGCTAAGCACGACGTTCGAGGCGACGACACGCACGACGAAGTTTTTGCAAACCCGGCTGGCCGATCTTGAAACCGACGCCCGAAAGGCCGCGATGGATGCCGAGACCTTCCGCGCCAAGGCCGGTCTTGTCGCCACCGGCGACCGGCTGATCACCGAAGAAAACCTGAACCGCCTGAACGCCGAACTTTCGATGGCGCGGGCCGAGGCTGCCCGCAGCCGCGCCCTGGTGGCCAGCTATGACGGGGCCCTGGCGCGCGGGGTGGCGGCCCTAACGGGTGGCGCGGGGGGCCGGCTAAGCCTACCCGGCGATACCCGTCTGACCGAGATGGGGCAGGCCCTGTCGACCCTGACCCAACGCCGGGATGGCGTCATGCGCAACTTTGGTGCGGACCATCCGCAGATAGCGGTTCTGGATGCACAGATCGAACAATCCGCGCAACGCCTTTACGCCGAGATGGAACGCCAGGCCGAGGTCGCCCGAGGCGAGCTGGCGGTGGCCGAGGCCCGCGTGGCATCCTTGCGCGACGCGATCGTGCCGCTGAACGAGGAAAACTCAGAGGCGTTGCGCGCACAGATTGAATATCGCCTGTTGAAGCAGCGAACAGACACGCTGATGCGGCTATATGAGACGTTCCTGAGCCAGTTTCAGGGGGCCGAGCAGCTACGCCTTTATTCGGGCAGTCAGATCCGGGTGCTGACCCCTGCGGAAATTCCGCGCGGGGCGGCGTCGCCCTCGGCCAAAAGGGTGCTGGCGCTGATGATCGTGCTGGGCCTGATGGCCGGGCTGGCGCATGCCGGATTGCGCGAATGGCGCGAAAGGTATGTGCGCACCGCCGCAGATGTGACCGATGGCCTGAAGCTCAGGTTTCTGGGGTATCTGCCGCCTTTGCCCGTTGCCGGACGCAACTATGAGGCGGCACCCGAGTCTGCAAAGGACACGGCGGCTATGGGGGCGCAACTGATTCAGTATCCGCTGGCGCATATCACCGCGCCCCGAACCCGTTACAGCGAAACCCTGCGCACCATTCGCCATATTTCGTCGACCGTATTGCCCGGGCAGGGTGGAACGGTGATTGGCGTCACCTCCATTTTGCCGGGCGTGGGCAAGACGGCGCTGGCGGCTGATCTGGCCGGGATACTGTCGGTTTCGTCGCATAATGTGCTGTTGATTGATGGCGACCCCCGTAGCCAGCAGCTAAGCCGTCTGCTGGGGCTGGGTGCCAAAGGTGATCTTGCGGAAGTCATCGAGGGCAGTGCCGATTGGCGCGATTGCCGCGTCAGCATTGCGGGGACGAATGTCGAGGCAATCGGCTGGTCGGGAAAAGCGACCCTATCGCACCCTGCCGATGTGCTGTCATCGCGTATGATGCGCGAATTCCTGATCGCCGCGGCGCGCGAATATAGTCATGTGGTCGTGGATCTTGGCCCGCTGGGCCCGGTGGTGGACGCAAGAGAGCTGATTGCGCTGGTTGATCAGGTCGTCTTGTTGGCGCTATGGGGCAAGACCCCCTATGGCCTGATCAGCGAAACCCTGGAGCAAGAGCCGGAACTGTCATCGCGGGTGTTGGGCATGGTGTTGGGCGATGTCGATATGCGAGAGCTGAAAAATTATGTCGGCCCCGCGCAGGTCGAATCCTTTGACGAGGAATTGGCCCCGTATTTTGAGTGATGCGCCCGTGGGGGGTGACCGTGGCAAAGGCGGAAATTTGTCACAATGGCAGAAATTTTCGCAATCGCCTCGGCAATGCCTCATTCGGATGTGATCATGACAGCAGTTGCAACAGGGGGCACGCGCGCTTGACTGTGCGCAGGTATTCGTTAAATTGCGCACGAAAACAATTGGATAGGGCGTTTTGCGTGATTGACAGCCGTTCTTGACGCACTACCATGGAAGATGATGATTTTAGCGGGGAAAGTACCGGAACTGTGGGTATAGGCGCTTTTGCGATTGGCATGTTCATCGCGTCGTTCACGGCGGGTATTGTCGGCGCTGTGGCTGGTCTTGGCTTTTGGTCCTGTGTCGGTCTTGCCGTTAGTGTCATGATCGTGTCGCAACTGCTTTATGTGGGTGTGTTGATGGTTGTCAGCGCGGCGCGCGCCAGAAAACTGCGCCGTAACCGCACAAAAACGGATCACGGGCACGGGGGCGCCAACGCCCTGAACGGCAACAATGTGGCGCCCAAATAATTCAAGGCGGGGCAGGATGATGCGCAGGCCCACGGTCAGTGTTCTTATTGCCGCGCATGATTGCGCGCCGACAATAGGGCGGGCGATCGCCTCGGCGCTGGCGCAACCTGAAACATCCGAAATAGTTGTGGTTGACGATGCCTCGGGCGACGATACCCGGGCCTGTGTCGCGGGCTGGGCGGCGCGCGATGACCGGGTGCGGCTGGTCGCACTTGAGACGAACGTGGGGCCGGCCGGGGCGCGCAATCGCGCGCTAAAGGTTGCGACGGGCGAGGTGTTGGCCCTTCTGGATTCTGACGATTTCTTTGCGCCCGGCCGTCTGGCGCGGCTGTTGGCTGAACCGGGGTGGGACATGATCGCGGACAATGTCGCCTTTGTCACCGAAAGGGGGGCAGAGACGCTTGATTTTGCGTCGCTTCCGGGGGTAGGGCGCGGGTTTGAGGCGATTGATGCGGCCAGCTTCATTCGGGGCAATCTGGCCTCGGCCCATCATACACGCGGTGAAATGGGGTTTTTGAAACCGCTTTTGTCGCGGGCATTTCTTTTGCGGCACGGCCTTGGCTATGACGGGACGCTTCGGTTGGGCGAGGATTATGATTTCTATGTGCGCATGCTGCTGGCGGGTGCGCGGTTTCGGATCACGCGGCAGGCTGGGTACGGTGCGATCGTGCGTAGCAATTCGTTAAGCGCGCGCCACTCTACCGTTGATCTGGGCGCGCTTGATACCGCCATCGCGCGCCATGAGGCGAAGGCGGATGCGGTGACAAAGGCCGCGATGCGCGCCTACCGGGCCGAGGTGCGCGCCAAGCTGGATCACCGGGTGTTTCTGGACCGCAAGGCGCAGGAGGGTCTGGCCGCCGCGATGAAATATGCCATGGGCGGGGGCGGGCGTCTGGCCGCCATCGTGCGGGGGGTCGCGCGCGATAAGCTGCAACCGTTGCGGCGTGACCGCGACGGGCTGCGCGATGACGGCTACCGGCTGCTTTTGGACGTGGCGGGATAGGGCGCGATCACCGGGGTTATGTCTTTGGGCAAAAGGGCGCCGGCAATCGCTGCCTCTTCGGGCGTCAGCAAAACCGAAAGACTGTGCCAGCCGGGCAGATAGCCAAGGCCGCGCAGCCCGGTCAGGCCAATCGCGGTGACATCCGGGGCGGCATAGGCATGAAGGCGGCAAAGCTGCGCGGCTAGGGCGGTGTCATCAGGGTATTGGCCATCTGAGGGGGCGCGGCCCACAGCAATCAAAGTGGCCTTTGCCAATGACCCTTGGGCAAGGCGCGCATCATCCGGCGCGGCCAGCACGATCGGGCCGGTAGGGGGCGCGGTATCAGCAGGGGTCGCGGCGTGGCGGCGGCGCCTGTCGCGCAGGCTTTCGGCCAGATCCGCCACAAGAACCGGGTGCTTTAGCAAAAGCCACAGCGCGCCCACCCGATTACGGGCTTTGACCGCATCGACAAGCCGGGCGTAGCGCAGCGACCGGACCAGCCCCTTGCGCCGCCTTCCCAGAAGGGCGGCAATTTCGGGCGACGTGGGGGTCAGCCGATCATGCGCCGCCAGCAGCGGTTGCAGCACCCCGGCAGACAGCCGATGCGAGGTTGATGACGCGTGGCGACGGTAAAGATAGGTCGGCTGCGGCAACAGGACCAAACGCGCGCCCTTCAGCAAAAGCCGCAGATAAAGGTCGAAATCCTCGCCGTTGTGCAGGCTTTCATCATAGCGCAGCGCGCCCAAGGTGGTGCGGCGGATCAGCGGTTTCAGATAGCCCAGCGGGGGCGAGGCGATCATATCGGCGGCGGTTATGGTGCGCGGGCCTTGGGCAAGGGTGGCACCGTAAAGGGTGCCCTGCGCCGTTGCCGCCAGATTGCCAAAGGGCATCATATCATCGGCCACCATATCCGCGCCAAGCGCCGCTGCCGCGTCCAGCATCCGCATGATGCGTTCAGGATGCACCAGATCATCGGCATCAACGATGGCGATCCATTCGCCCCGCGCCACCGCAAGCGCGCCATTGCGCGCGCGCGCCGGGCCACCCCGGGTTTGCGCGGTGATCAGCCGGACACGCGGATCGGTGGCGGCTATGTGTGTGACGATGGCGTAGCTATCATCATCAGAGGCATCATCCGATACAATCAGCTCAATCTGTTCGTGCGACTGGCGCAGCACCGCATGCATGGCGGCCTCAATGTGCTGCGCGCCGCGGAAATTGGCCATGATCACCGTGACAAGGGGGGGCGGTGTCTTTTGCTGGGGGTGGTCAGTCATGAATCGGGCGGCCCCCTTTGTCTTAGCAATATACAGACCTTGCACGCCCCGCGTCTTGACCAAACCCGAATCCGCCGGGGGTTTAGGCCGAGTTTCGCCCATGAAACGGGTTTGCGTCTGTTAGGCTAACACGACATCGGCCAATATGCGACCAGTGGCCACGCGGCAGCACGAAAGGGAATGTTTTGGCATTGCGAAAAATGATGGGGGCCGTTCTGGCAGCGTTGGTCGGGCTGAATTTGGCCAGCGGGGCGGCGGCCGAGGGTAGTTTTTTTGACCCATTTGAGCGGTTTGACGGATCGCGCTGGTATGTGTCAGACGGGTGGACGAACGGCGCGCACCAAAATTGCTGGTGGTCGCGCGATGCCGTCAAGCTACGCGAGGGCAAGCTGGTGCTGATGGTGCGATCCACCGGCAACAAGGATCGCCCCTATATCTGCGGCGAGGTGCAGACGAAGAAAACCCACCAATACGGCACGTTCGAGGCCCGGATTCGCACTGACCGCGCCTCAGGCGTCAACGCGGCACTTTTCACCTACATCGGTGAGGTTCACAAAAAGCCGCATGATGAGATTGACGTTGAAATCCTGACCCGCGACCCCGGCAAGGTCAGCTTCAACACCTTCGTTTCCGGCAAGATGCACAACGGCCAAACCGTGCCCGTCACCCCCGCCGCCGACAAGGTGTTTCACACCTATTCCGTGATCTGGGAGCCGGAGCAGATTCGATGGTTCATTGACGGCGCGCTGATGCATGAAACCACGGGCAAGGTCTTGCCGCAGAACGCGCAAAAGCTATACCTGAGCCATTGGAGCAGCGGCACCCTGACCGATTGGATGGGACCGTTCAAAGACCCGGGGCGCCCCTTGCAGATGGAAATTGACTGGATCGCCTGGACGGCACCCCAAGATGCGTGCCAATTTGACGGCTCAATCCTATGCGCACTGGCAGGCAAGAAATGACCCAAGGCCGGGCCGCACCCCTGCGCCAGATCAGAACGATCACGATCTGCCCCAATACGGTGCTGGCCTTTTTGGGCTTTGTGTCTGTGCTCTTTATGTTTCGGCTGGGGGCGGTGGGGGCGCTTCTTTTTCTGGGCGTTGGCGGGGCGCTGATCGTGCGGCGGCCCAATGCCAATCTGGCGGCGCTATGGCGCGACGGGTGGGTTTTGGCGTTGCCGCTGTGGTGTGGGCTGACGGTGCTGTGGTCTGCCTATCCGGCGCTGACGCTGCGCTATGGGGTTCAGCTTGGCGTGACGGTGGCGGTTGCGCTTGTCATCGCAAACCGCCTGTCGCCCCAGACCCTGCTACGCACGGTCTTTGTGGCGTTGGCGGTGGCGGCCTTGGCCAGTGTCGCCATTGGGCGGGCGCGGCTGGATGGCGGGGGGTTTTTGGGTATTTACGGCAGCAAGAACGCCTTTGCGCAGGTGATGGCGTTATTCGTGATTGCGGGGCTGGCGCTTGGCTTGGGCCGTGATGGAACCAACCCTTGGCGGGTTTTGGGGCTGCTATCGGTGCCGGTGGGCCTGATCCTGCTGGCCCGGGCGCAATCGGTCGGCTGGCTGTTGGCGGTGCTGATGGCGGTTGTTGCGGGGTTTGTCTTTGCCCTGATGCGCCGGTTTCATCGGCGGTACCGGCTGTTTTCCCTTGGCCTTTTGGTGCTGGCGATCGTTGCGGCGCTGTTGGTTGCCTGGCTGAACCAGGATGCGCTTTTGGCCTGGGTTCTGGACGTGACCGGCAAGGATGTGACGCTGACGGGGCGCACCTATCTGTGGCTGACCGCGCTATCAGAATTTGCGCGCCACCCGCTGGGTGGGCAGGGGTATCAGGCGGTCTGGGTGGTCGGCAACCCGGTCGCTGAAAGCATGTGGCGCGAATTCGGGATCGCGTCAAAGACCGGGTTTCATTTTCACAACACCTGGCTGTCGAACGCGGTCGAGATCGGGGCTATCGGGGTCGCGTTGCAGGTGGTGATCTTTTTGACGGCGCTTTTCACCGCGCTGTGGCGCGTGCTTAAAGTGACGCGGTCCGACACGCTTTTTGCGGCAATGCTGATGGTGCTTCTAAGCGTGATGAGCATGGTCGAGGTGGTCGGATTCCAACAGTTTCAGATCGTGACCATGCTGATCGTGATCATCGCATCACAGGGCCGCGGCCGCCAAGAGGGGTGAACCTAGTTCGCCGGGTTGGGTGCCACACGCGCGCGGCCTTGGGCGCGGCGCGGTCCGTCGCTGATCTGCACATCGACCAGATCGCCGGGTTGCACAACCGCATCAAGACCGGCGGCAAGCGTCTCAACACCCTCCGGCCCGGGGCGGTAAAGCGTCACCACCGGGTCTGGAATGATCTGTTCATCCGTCAGGCGCGCGCCCTCTTGCAGGGCCAACTGATCGGCGCCGTCATCAACAAGATGCAGCGTCGTCGAGATCCGTTCGCGGGTTTCGGCGGCCTCGGCGGTGACCGTCTGGATCTGGTCGATCACGTCCGACATCCGGCCCGACACGAATTCTTCCAGTTCGCGCTTGTTCGCGGAAACGCCCTGCCGCGCGCGCAAAATTGCGGTCGAGGTATCCAAAAGCTGGTTTTCAAGCGATATGAGCCGGGTTTCGGCGTTGAACAACCGGTCACTGTTGATCAGCCCGCGGTCGGCAAGGCTGCGGGCGCTTTCGCGCGATTCCTCGGCCAGAACGCGCTGCCGTTCCAGTGCGGCGGTCTTTTGGCTAAGCGCGGCAATCTCTGCCTCAAGCAGGTCGGTCTGTTCGCCCAGTGCCTCGCGTTCCGAGGCAAGGCGCGCGCGACGGCGCTGCATGATTTCTGTCTGTTCCGCAATCAGCGCAAGGCCATCCGGGTTTGAAAGATCAGGCGGCACGGTGATGTCTTTGGACTCATCGCGTTCAGCGGCAAGGCGGGCAAGCATGGCATGCTGGCGTCGGTTGCGGTCCAGCAAGACCCGCAACTGGCCCTGATTGGTGATATAGTCGCGAAAGGCGGTGGTGCCCGGGTTCAACACCTCTTGCAGCCCGCCTGCCAGCGCCAGCGCGTGCCGCACCGTCATCCCTGCGCGAAACTCGACAGCGCCGGGGTTGCGCACATATCCACCCACCACAACCGTGCGCACGCCAATGAAATCAAGCGTTGCATCGGGCGCCTCGGCAAGGGCAAAATGGTCGCGCAGCGCCTGCGAAATCTGGTTGCCGACCTCATCCAGCGTCTTGCCGTTGGCGTCAATCATCCCGACGAAGGGGATGTTCAACCGCCCGGCCTCATCGACGTGGTATTGACCGGAAATATCGGTCCAGCCGCGCACCGTTTCCTCGATCGGGTTCCAGTCAAGCACCCGCAGGCTGACCTGATCCAGCGGGGCCAGCCGAAATTCCTGCGCGTGGGCGTGGCCCACCGCGGCAACCGTCAGCAGCGCGCCCACCATGAGGGTGCGGCAAAAACCAAGCCAACCTTCGATGTCCAGCCGCCCTGTCACCAAGAGCCGCGCGCCTTGAGAACAACAGGGACGGTGCGCAGCAGGATGGAAAGATCCATCAAGAACCCCGCGTTTTTCACATAGGCCCGATCCAGCGCGACACGCCGCGAATAGGCCGTTTCACTGCGGCCACTGACCTGCCACAGGCCGGTTATGCCGGGGCGCGCCCTAAGGTAATAGCGCGCAGACCGGCCATATAGCGCCAGTTCATCCTTGACCACGGGGCGCGGCCCGACAAGGCTCATGTCGCCCAGCAGAACGTTGAAAAGCTGCGGCAGCTCATCAAGGCTTGTCGCGCGCAGGGTTTGCCCGATCGAGGTGATCCGCGGATCATCGCGCAGTTTGCGGGTCTCGTGCCATTCTTGGCGCGCGGTGGGCGAATTGGCCAGATGGCGGGCAAGCGCGCGCTCAGAATCAAGGATCATCGACCTGAACTTCCAGCATTTGAAGGGGCGGCCCCCCTGACCAATGCGTTGATGGCCGTAAAATACCGGCCCAGGCGAGGTAACCCAGACCATCAGCGCAACACAGATCAGCAGCGGCGATAGCGCGATGATTGCAAGGCTGGCCCCCGTAATATCAAGAATTCTTTTCAGTTGTGAGCCGGCCGCCTTTTCCACGCGGCGGCGGCTGGCTTTTACGCCACTGGGCCTGAATTGATCGCGCGTGACCGCAGAGGCTGTCAAAAGACGCACAGTTCTATGACCCATGAAAATCCATTCCTCTTTATAAACCCACATCACACCCGGACCGCCAAGGATGCGTCCTTGCGGTAGCAATTCCAGTCCACCCTACGATCTAGAGCGAATTTTTGCCGTTAGTCGCGAACACCACACATCAACAACCCGCCAAACCGGCAAGATTTCAGCGCGGTATGCGCAGATCGAAATAATAATCGGCCAAGTATGACTTCCTTGGGCATTTTGGCAATCAACCTTAGTGTTAGGTTGAACCGCCCAAAGAATCGCGCCAATTTCGTTCCCACTGTCAAAGACTAACATCTGGAACGGGCTTTTGTGCAGATCTAGCGGGCGGTGGTTCTGCGGTGCGGCGGTAAATTGCCTTTTTGAAAATCCGATCGGCAGATACATGCCAAACCCGGCTGATTTCAGATCGTTTTGCAGCGGCCTGCCCGGACCCGGCCTTGAAACCGGCCGGTATGGCTGTTTGGTTGGTGGCGTTGCGGCACAAGGGGGTTGATCTGATGGCGGCCGGGCCAACCCGCATCCTGTTTGGCAGTGCGCACCCCTATCTGCCGCAGCTTCATGGCGGCGCGCAGTCCAGCACCCACGAACTTGTCACGCGACTGCGCGGCCTTGGGTATCCGGTTGCGGTGCTGGCGGGCCTGACGGGCGAGGGCTGGACCGGTCTGCGCGCGCGTATCGGCCTAAAGCTGGGGCGGCCTTTCGTGCGGGATGATACGATGGGGTATCCGGTCTACCGCGCCTGGTTTGCACAAACCGCCGCCGCCGCCGCGGTGCGCGATTTCGGGGCGGATGTCGCTATTTTTCAGTCGGGGTTTCCGGCGCGTCTGGCCCGCGCCATTGACCGTGACAGGGTGCGGACCTTCATTTATCTGCGCAATGTCGAATACGACGATCTGGGCGGCACCCTCAAGGATCTGGCGGGAACGCGGTTCATTGCGAATTCGCAGTTCACCGCCCGGCATTTCGCGCATAGCGACGGGATAGAGGCCGACGTCATCCTGCCAATGATCGAACCGGGGCGCTACAGGGTCGCATCTTCGCGTGGGAATGTGACGTTCATAAACCCGCACGCGCACAAGGGGGTTGATGTGGCGCTGGCCATTGCCAAACGCTGCCCCGACATACCCTTTGTCTTTATCAAGGCGTGGAAGCTGTCGCCTGATGATGATGCGGCGTTGCGGGCGGCTGTTGGTGCCCTGCCCAATGTCACCCTGCAAGGTCCGGTGCGCGATATGCGCCCGGTCTATGCCGAGGCCGCGATCATCCTTGCCCCCAGCCGCTGGAATGAGGCGTTTGGCCGTATCGCCGCCGAGGCGCATGTCAGCGGGATCCCGGTCGTGGGCAGCAATCGCGGCGGTCTGCCCGAAGCAATCGGCCCCGGCGGTGTTATCCTGGACCCCGACGGCCCGATTGAGCCGTGGGTCGCCGCGATCACGCGGCTTTGGACCGACCGCGCCCATTACGACGCGGTTTCAGCCGCCGCGCGCAATTATGCGATGCGCCCCGAAATGGACAGCGACGCGCAGATTGCCGCGTTGATCAAGATCATCGGGGCGCGCGCCCAACCTGAAAGGCCCTGACATGCGTATCCTTTTTACGTCCGGCAAGGCATTCCTGCCGCAAAACTCGGGGGGGGTGCAGTCCAGCACCATGCAGCTTGCCGGGGCGCTTATGGCGCGGGGGCATGAGGTGGCGGTGATGAGCCGCCTGATCGGGGGCGGCTGGACGGAATTCGGGTCGCGCATAAAACGCCGGGTCGGGCGCACCCGGTTTTCGTGTGACCGAGGTCTTGGCCTGCCGGTTTATCGCGCGTGGGATCCGACCGATGCGACAGAGGTTGCCAAGCGGTTCCGCCCCGATGTGGCCGTGGTGCAAAGCGGCGAAACGATGAAAATCGCCAAAAGCCTTGAATCTGCGGGCGTGCCGGTGGTGCTTTATTTCCGGCATGTGGAATTTGCCGACCTTGGCGGTAACCCGGTGGACCTGACCGACGCCCGGTATATTGCCAATTCGGCCTTCACGGCGGCGAAATACAACCGCGAATTCGGGGTGACATCGACCATCATTCCGCCGCTGGTAGAGGCGTCGCAGTATCAAACGCAGACCACGCGCGAAAACGTGACCTTCATCAACCCCTATCCGGTCAAGGGGCGCGATCTGGCGTTTGACATCGCGCAGCGCTGCCCCGACATCCCCTTCACCTTTTGCGAAAGCTGGCGTATCGACGATGAGCTGCGCGCCTGGATCACCAACCGCATTACGCAGACGCCGAACGTCACACTGCGCCCGCGCACCAATGACATGAAGTCGATCTATGGCAAGGCAAAGGTGCTGCTGGCGCCCAGCATCTGGGAAGAGGCCTGGGGCCGTGTCGCAACCGAGGCGCATTTCAGCGCGATTCCCGTTCTGGGGTCACGTCAGGGCGGCCTGCCAGAGGCCATCGGCCCCGGCGGCACGGTTCTGGATATTGGCGCACCCGTTGACGATTGGGTTGGCGCCCTGCGCAAGCTTTGGGATGACCCGGACCATTACGCCGCGCTTTCGGATGCCGCGCGCGCCTATTCCCGGCGGGCCGAGATCGACCCTGACCACCAGATTGAAACCTTGATTGGCGTGCTAAGGGATGCGGCGGATGCGGCACAGCCCAACCCGCCGATTACCCGCGCAGACGCTGTTTAAGCAGGGCGACACGTTCCGCGCCCAAAAGGGCATAGGCGGCCTTTTTGAGCAGCCGGCGCGCGGGCCGCGCCTCGTTGCGCAGCAACCTGTTTGTCGCGGCGGCGTTGGAGGGCGTGATCATCCGGTTGGTTTGCAGGCACAGGACCGGCTTGCCCGCGATTTCGGCAATGCGCAGGGCCTGACGGTTTTCGCTTTCGATAAACAGGATGGCGTCGCTGTCGCGGTAGTATTCGCCCTTGAAACTGCCATGCGCGGCAAGGCGTTGGCGCGCGGCCTTGCTGGGCAGGTCCAGCATGACCAGGCGGTCATAGCGCACCCCCTGCGCGGCCAGCCAGCTTTCGGTCTGGGGGCGGTATCTTTCCAATCGGCTGGTCACAAGCGTGCCCAAAGGGCGGGTCATCCGGTAGAGCGGGCGCGCTGTCGCCAAAAAGTGCAGATAGGCGGCGCCATCGTCGTTTTCTGCGGCGGTAGGGTCGTGGCACAGGACCCCGTCAATGTCGATGCAGCTGTCTTTCAGGAATTTATGGTGCATGAAATTCCACTGAAACAGGCGCGGCCAGGGCACGGTTTCAAACACCAGATCCGCCTCGGGGTGGTGGGGTTTTGACCCGTATACGGCGGCAAAGATCACGTCGTCCTTCAGACCGGCGGCCGCAACGCGGGCCTTGGCCTCTTTCATTGCGGTGCCGCCGTTGATGCTGTCATCAATCACCAGCACCCGCCGCCTGCCTTCGGTTTCAGGGCGCATGCCGGTCGCCTTTGTCTTGCCCGAGGAATAGATGCGCCCGGCAAGGTAGCTATCCAGATCCGTCAGGCGGATATTCCCCAACAAGGCGACAAACTGCGCCGCGATCATCCCGCTTCTGGGGACGCCTACCACCAGATCCAGATCGTGCGGCAGGCGGCGCATCGCCTTCACGATTGTGTCGTTCATGTCAGCGATGGAGCGAAACTGCATCAGTCGTTTTCCTCATATCGCGCGGGCGGCGTTCAGACCGGCCGGGCCCTGCGCAGTTGCCCGGCGGCAAGGGAGGCGGCTTCGCGTAGCGTTGCCCGCCCGGCGCTAAACGCCAGCAGGATCAGCATAAACAAGCCGTAGGAAAAAGCCAGATTGATGCCCAGCCTTGCTAGTGGAGAGCCGCTGATCTGGCCTTGCAGCAGCCAGACCGCCCCAAGGCACAAATGCCCCGCCACCATCAGCGGGCCGCAGGCCGTTGCAATATCGCGCGATCTGATCGGACCTTGCCGAGAGATGTAGCGCCATAGCGGCACGGTTTTGGCATATTCACTGATCGCATAGGCAATAGCGACGCCAAGCGCACCCCAGTAGATGCCGCCCGCAAAGGCCGTAATCGCAAAGCCTGCGGTGACAAACCCCCAGATCATGTATTCGGTTGACCGCCCCTGACTGATGAAAAGCCAGCCCGCCGGGTTGTTCAACGGCTGCACCAGCCCGGCAAAGCCAAGCGCCATAAAGATGGGGGCGCTGTCTTGCCACTGTGCGCCCAGCATGAAAGGGATCAGGCTATCGGCCATGGCGGTGGCCCAGGCGACCCCCGGCAAGATCAGCAAAAGCGATAGGTTGAGCACCCTCAGATAGGCGTGGCGGTAGCGGTCAGGTTCGTCCAGCATCCGCGACAGCGCCGGGATCATCACCCGCGACAACGGGTTTGAAACCTGGCGCAACGGAAACAACAGCAGCTTGTAGGCGCGGTCGTAAAAGCCCAACTCGACACTGCCCCAGACCTTACCGATGATGATGTTGTCCAGATTGCGCGCAAAGAAATTGGTCAGGTTGAACCCGGTGATCCCCGCCCCGAACCCCAGCAGGCCGCGCATATCGGGCGCGCGCCCCGGAAGGCCCGGCAACCACCCTGAAAACACCCAGCTTAGCGCGGTGGCGATTGTCGCGCCGGCCAGTGTCCCCGCAAAAATCGCCCAGTAGGACGGGCTGATCAAGGCCCAGGCAATCGCCACCCCCAGCGTCGTGACCGCACCGGCCACGCTAAGCCACGCGAGCAGCCCGAACGCCATCCGCCGGTTCAGCAAGGCGCCGTGCTGGGCGCCCAAGCCGGAAATCACGATGGTTGACGACATCGCCGCAATCAGCGGTCCAACGCGGGGCTCGTCGTAAAAAGCCGCGATCAACGGTGACAGTGCCAACAGGAAAACCGCCAAGGCCACACTGAACGTCATGTTGACCCAAAAGAGAAAGTTCACATCCGCGGCCGTCAGCCTCTTTTTCTGAACGGTCGCCTGAACCAGCCCGAAATTTTGCAACATCGCAAGAAGGGCGATCACCGGCGCACACATCGCCATGAGGCCAAAATCGACAGGCGCCAACAGCCGCGACAGCACCAGAACCGAGGCCATTTGCGTGGCAATCTGCACCCCCTGCGATACCGCAATAACCAGCGCCCCACGCCCCACAGTCTTGCGCAAAGACCCTTCTGGGGGGTCGAAAAGACGGTTGCTTGGCATCGCGGCTACCCCAACTGTTGCCCGGTTTTCGCCTCGCCCGGCCTTGGCGTAGCGCATGCTTGGTCGCGCGCAGAATGTCGCCGCAGCATGGCGCATACACCAATGCGCGCCAAGCGCAAACCCGGGGCCGCGCCGCACCGGATTTTCGGGCAGGATCTTGCCGCCCTTTGGCGGCGGCGCGGTGGCTTTTTACGCGTTATCAGGGCGCAGCGAGGTTTGGCCGACCATTTTTCTGAAGGGGCGCAACCAGCCGGGCAGCGGATACCCAGCCGCAAAAAGATAGGCCAGGGCATCGCGGTCCTCTCGGTTGCGCCGGTCACCGACCGAGCTGCGCAGCAACCGCAGCAGCAGGTGGCTGCGATGGCGTCGAAAGGCCTCCAGATCGAACAGGGCGGAATAGTCGTCCAGCAGTCCGGCGCTATCGGCATAAAAGAGGGCGCGGGCACATTTATAGCAGCGCCCGCAGTTCATCTTTTCGCGCCCGGTTGAAAAGCCGTGGGTGCACACCGTCAGATAGCGTCGTGCCAGATCACCGTGCATCACGTCGGCGGTTTTTTGCAGGCGGCTCAGATGCAGGCAGTGGCTGAAATAGCTGTTGGCCGACGTGTTCAGTAGCGGCAATAACGCGGGGTCCATCGGCCCGATCCCAGAGCCGCGCCCAAGGCGTGCCGATAGGCCGGCAGTTTCACCCTTGGAGTAATGAAAGCCGTAAAACAGATGTTCAAGCGTCATCGCCGCGGCCGCATTGCGCATCGTGTGGGTATGAATGAACCGGCTGCCATAAAACGGCGCAAGGTCTGCGGATATGG
>NZ_JBLJBV010000040.1:0-19115 GCF_047638075.1 Phaeovulum sp. | reverse complement strand
CTCTGAGGCCCAAACTGCGCATCAAGCGTTCCACGGTGCAGCCGTTGCCCGGCAGCGGTTTGCAAGCAAACCGCGAGAGGGGGCTGGGCAAAATAAGCGTTCGCCAGTGGGCTTGAACCAGTGGCGCCTTCACTGGCTCACCCTTACGCAAGATCTCATTAGCTTGGCGCAGTTCGCGCACTTCTCGCTCCAACTCTTTGATCCGTGCAATCTCAGCGCTGGTAGGGCCCGGTCGCTCGCCACCATCACGCTGGATCTGACGCATCCAAACGCGAAGGCTGTCCGGCGAACAACCCAATTTACCAGCGATCGCTGTCAGCGCCGCAGCCTCAGACTGATAATCATCGCGGTGCTCCATAACCAACCGAACCGCACGCTCGCGGAACTCACCTTCTCGTGCATTTGCAATGCACTGTCAGGCAACGGGTGAATACGGCTTCGAGGTCTTCTTCTTTGATGTCTGTTCCATAACTGGCAATTCTCCAAGAGTTTTGCCCTCCGGTGAACCCGGGGCGGTTCAGATCGTGCCCGGTTCACTTACCCGCGCTCAACGGCGCGTCGTCCGGAACAATGGTTCTCCCGATCCGATCTCTTGACCGTTTGCCCTTACGTTCCCTCGTCCTGCTCACATCCACGGCGACACACCGGCGATCTTGACCTATGCGGTCGCCATCGCCGGATCTCTGTAATCCTCGCCCTTGCGCAGTAAGCCATTGAGGCGCCATTGGTTCAAGCCCAATGGCGAAAGCCCAGGCAGTTCTGGCCATGCGGTTGGCCAGCGCCACCGCAACCAGCATCTTCGGTTTGCGCTCCTTGCCGCCGCTCGAATACTGTCTCGGCGTGAGGCCAACCCAAGCCGCAAAGTTGCGGCCTTTTGAGAAGGTCTCCATAGGTGGCGCGAAGGTAGTGATTGCTGCAGCGGTGATCGGCCCCACGCCCGGGATCGTCGCCAGTCGGCGCGCGGTATCATCGACGCTCGCACGTCGGCGCAGTTCGGCATCCAGATCCGCAACCTCCCCCTCAAAACTGCGATTTGATCCAGAAGCAGTCGCGCCAAGTCTCTCACCGTCGAAGGCAACGTCCCGTTGTCGCCGTCGATGACCGCAGCGAGACATCCGACATGGGCGGGGCCGGTCGGCGCGACGATGCCTTGCTCAGCCAGATGAGCCCGCAGCGCGTTGATCGTCTGGGTACGCTGCCGGACCAAAATATCTCGCCTGCCGAAATAAATTCCGGCAGGCGTCATTGTAGCGACTCATATCCCAAAGGACGTCAGCCAAACGGGGCGGGCGTTTTCAGGGCTTGTCAGGCTTGGCGCTTAATCCTGTTGCCTGTCGGGGGGCGGAGTTTCCGGGTCTGCATGCCCGACGCCACGGAATACGGTCTTGAACGGCAATGCCCACAAAACCCCGAGAACACAGTAAACCAGCAACTCAGCCCAAATCGGTAGCCGGCCAAACGTGCGATCCGCCCAGTTGACGGCAGTAACCGCGACCACCACATAGGCCGGCAACCCCACCAGAAGGATCAGCAGCGCCAAACGGCGCCGTGTGCGGTATGCCAACGCCATCAGTCAGCAAACGGATCGGTGACTAGGATGGTGTCGTCACGTTCGGGGCTGGTTGAAAGCATTGCCACCGGACATTGGATCAGCTCTTCAACACGGCGCACATATTTGATCGCCGCGGCGGGAAGCTCGGCCCAGGTGCGCGCGCCAGCGGTGCTTTCCTGCCAGCCCTCCATTTCTTCGTAGATCGGCGTCACCTGCGCCTGAAGGGCGGCTGCGGTGGGCAGATAGTCATAGCGCACCCCGTCAATTTCATAGCCAACACAAATTTTCAGCGTCTCGAAACCATCCAGCACGTCCAATTTGGTCAATGCAATGCCGTTCATGCCGGAAATCTGGCAGGTCTGGCGTACCAGCACCGCATCGAACCAGCCGCAACGACGCTGACGCCCGGTGACGGTGCCAAATTCATGGCCACGTTCCCCCAACCGCACACCGTCCGCGTCAAACAGCTCTGACGGGAATGGGCCTTCGCCCACCCGCGTGGTATAGGCTTTGACGATACCCAGCACGAAATCAATGGACGATGGACCCATACCGGTGCCCGTTGCCGCCATCCCCGACATTGTGGTCGACGAGGTAACATAGGGATAGGTTCCAAAGTCGATATCCAAGAGGCTGCCCTGCGCCCCCTCAAACAATATTCGTTTGCCCGCGCGCCGCAGTTCGCCCAACACTTTCCAGACGGGCTGCGCATAGGCCAACAGACGAGGGGCGATCTCTTTCAGCATTGCGGTCAGCTCTGCGCGATCAATCGGCGTAGCGCCAAGACCAGCGCGCAGCGGATCATGATGTGCCAGCAAACGGTCAATTCTTGTTTCTAGCGTTTCGGCATCCCCCAGATCGGCCACCCGGATCGTGCGCCGCCCGACCTTGTCTTCGTAGGCGGGGCCAATACCGCGCCCGGTGGTGCCAATCTTGGCTTTGCCCGCAGCCTCTTCGCGCAGTTTGTCCAGATCCTGATGCAGCGGCAGAATCAACGGGGTGTTTTCCGCAATCATCAGGTTGTCGGTCGAGATCATGACCCCCTGCGCCCGCAATTTCTCAATCTCGGCAAACAGCGACCAAGGGTCCAGAACAACCCCGTTGCCAATCACTGCCAGCTTGCCTGGTCGCACAATCCCTGACGGTAACAGCGACAGTTTGAACACTGTACCGTTGATCACGAGCGTGTGGCCCGCGTTGTGCCCGCCCTGGAAGCGCGCGATCACATCGGCACGCTCGGAAAGCCAGTCAACGATCTTGCCCTTGCCTTCGTCGCCCCACTGGGCACCGACCACTACGACATTGGCCATATGCATCTCCTCAGGTTTTGCAAACCGCGCGATCTATAGCGAGGCGGGCGCATGGGGGGAACCGGTTTTTAGCGGTTATGGCTTTTAGTCCGGGACAAATATTTCGACCCAAGGCAGTCATGCGCGATGGTGAATGGCGCAAAAGCGGTATTTGTACCTTACCAAAAACCCGCAAACAGCCTTGCACCATGCGGCGCTTGCGCCTAGATAGGCGCGTCAGATCGAAAAAAGGCTACGGGTTTCATGGAAAACGTCATTCTAACCGTCCACCTGATCCTCGCGCTTTTGCTGATCGGGGTGGTGCTACTGCAACGTTCAGAGGGCGGCGGCCTTGGTATGGGCGGTGGCGGTGGTGGCGGCGGCGTGATGAGCGGACGTCAGGCTGCCAATGCGCTGTCAAAGCTGACATGGGTTTTTGCGGCAGCATTCATCATCACTTCGGTTGCACTGACGTCACTGGCGGCGCGCAAGGCGACAGGTAGTTCAGTCGTGGACAAGACGACAACAGAACAATCCGTTCCCGAGGTCGCACCGGTCTTACCGGATCTGACCTTGCCGGCCGCGCCACTCGATGCACCGCTAACCCCTCCGCCGGCGAATTGATACAAACCCTAGGGCATTGCGCCACATCAGAGCCAATAGCTTGCGGTCCTGTTGCGGGCGGATCGCGAATCGTTTAAGCATTTAATCCCGTGATGCTGGCCATGGATGGTGCGCCAGCAGCTTGAATTTTTGCAGGGTCACGGGGGCTTTCCATATGGCGCGATACGTTTTCATCACCGGCGGCGTGGTGTCCTCGCTTGGCAAGGGGTTGGCTTCGGCCGCGCTTGGGGCCTTGTTGCAGGCGCGCGGGTTTTCGGTCAGGTTGCGCAAGCTTGACCCCTACCTCAACGTTGATCCCGGCACGATGAGCCCGTTTGAACACGGCGAGGTTTTCGTGACAGATGATGGTGCGGAAACGGATCTTGATCTGGGCCATTATGAACGGTTTACCGGCGTCAGCGCGCGCAAGACGGATTCGGTTTCCTCGGGGCGGATCTATTCCAACGTGTTGGAAAAGGAACGCCGCGGTGCCTATCTGGGCAAGACCATTCAGGTCATCCCGCATGTCACCAATGAAATCAAAGACTTCCTTGCCGTTGCCGATGACGAGGTTGATTTCATGCTATGCGAAATCGGCGGCACGGTGGGCGACATCGAAGGATTGCCCTTCTTTGAGGCGATCCGCCAGTTCGCACAAGATCGCCCGCGTGGCCAATGCATTTTCATGCATCTGACGCTGTTGCCCTATCTGGCAGCCAGCGGCGAGTTAAAGACAAAGCCCACCCAACATTCGGTCAAGGAACTGCGCTCGATCGGGCTTCAGCCTGACGTGCTGGTCTGCCGATCAGAGCATCCGATCCCAGAAAAAGAGCGCGCCAAGATTGCACTTTTTTGCAATGTGCGTCCGGATGCCGTAATTCCTGCCTATGACCTCCACACGATCTATGAGGCCCCCCTGGCCTATCATCGTGCCGGGCTAGATCAGGCGGTGCTGGACGCCTTTAATATTTCGCCCGCGCCGCGCCCGGATATGACCCGTTGGGAAGATGTCATGGACCGGATGGAGAACGCCGAAGGTCTGGTGCGCGTGGCAATCGTGGGGAAATACGTGCAGCTGGAAGACGCCTATAAATCCATCGCCGAGGCGCTGACCCATGGCGGCATGGCCAACCGGGTGCGCGTCAAGGCCGAATGGATCGACGCCGAAATCTTTGAGCGCGAAGACCCCGCCCCCTACCTTGAAGGCTTCAACGCGATTCTGGTGCCCGGCGGTTTTGGCGAACGCGGCACCGAAGGCAAGATCCGCGCCGCCCGCTATGCGCGTGAAAAAGGCGTGCCCTACCTGGGTATCTGCCTTGGCATGCAGATGGCGGTGATCGAGGCTGCGCGCAATCTGGCAGGTCTTGAAAACGCCGGGTCAGAGGAATTCGACCATGAGGCCGGGCAGAAACGCTTTACCCCGGTTGTTTACCACCTGAAGGAATGGGTGCAGGGCAACCACCGGGTCGAACGCAAGCTTGATGATGACAAGGGTGGAACGATGCGGCTGGGGGCCTATTCGGCGGTGCTGAAACCCGGCTCGAAAGTAGCCGAGATCTACGGCACAACGGACATCGAGGAACGCCACCGCCACCGCTATGAGGTGGATGTGAAATACCGCGAACAGCTCGAGGCTTGTGGGCTGGAGTTTTCAGGCATGTCCCCCGACGGTCGCCTGCCGGAAATCGTCGAGATCAAGGACCACCCTTGGTTCATCGGTGTGCAGTTTCACCCTGAACTGAAATCCAAACCCTTCGCACCGCACCCGCTGTTTGCCGGTTTCGTCAGGGCCGCCAAGGAACAAAGCCGGTTGGTATAGGGCAAAATCGCGGGAAAGGGTAACGGGAACGGTATGTTACGCCCCTAACCCGCGCTTGACACAGTCAACATTAGAGGTGGCCAATGGCGCAGAACACACCAAAAGGCTATTGGATCGGCCATGTCACGGTAGACGACCCGCAGGCCTATGATGCCTATCGACAGGCCAATGCCGAAGCCTTTGCCAAATACAACGCGCGATTCTTGGTGCGGGGCGGCGCACAAGAGGTTGTCGAGGGCGCTCTACGCCCCCGCGCGGTTGTCATCGAATTTCCCAGCATGGCGGCGGCACGCGCCTGCTATGAAAGCGCTGAATATCAACGCGCACTCGCCCTTCGTGCGCCGGTCAGTATGGCTGATTTGTGTATTGTCGAAGGTTGGCCGGGTTAGGGCTGGCATCGCTTGCTTTTGAATTGCCGTTACTGACGCGTGGGTTATAGTCTGAGCATGTTGAAAAACCTGCTTGCGCGCCTTGTCGCCCCGTCACCTGCCCCGCTGACAGCCCCGGATGCCGAACTGGCGCTGGCCGCACTTCTGGTGCGTCTGGCGCGCGCTGACGGGCATTATGATTTCACCGAAAAGACGCGTATCGACCGGGTTCTTTCCGCCCGACGTGGCTTGAGCGCCTCTGAGGCGGGCGATCTGCGCCACGCGGCTGAAACAGTCGAGGCCGAGGCCCCTGATACGGTGCGTTTCACCCGCGCGCTAAAGGAAATGATCCCGCATGACGACCGCATCGGCGTTATTGAGGCGTTGTGGGAAGTGGCGTTGGTTGATGGCGAACGCGAGGCACAAGAAGATGCATTGATCCGACTCGCCTCAAATCTGCTGGGCATAAACGATCGCGATTCCGCGCTGGCACGTCAGCGGGTCGCAACCCGCATGGGTGAATGAATATGTCAGATTGACGCATTCAACCTGACAATATGACGAAAACCACGTCATTATCGTCCACAGACCCGTTGCAATCGCCCAGAAAATCGCGCCAACTGATTCTTGAAAATACACACCCCGATGAGAATGAGCTTAAATTGACAACTTCTGCGCCCGTCATCGAAATCCGCAATCTGCACAAAAGCTATGGTCCGCTTGAAGTTATCAAAGGGGTCTCCATTCTGGCCGAACGTGGCAAGGTGGTCAGCTTGATCGGATCATCCGGATCTGGAAAATCCACGCTTTTGCGCTGCTGCAACCTGCTTGAGGACAGCCAGTCCGGCGATGTTCTGTTTGAGGGCGAGCAGGTCAAATGGGTCGGCAGCGGGTTGCGGCGTCACCCGGCCGACCGTGCGCAGGTTGTCAGGTTTCGGACCAATCTGGCAATGGTGTTCCAGCAGTTCAATTTATGGTCGCATATGACCATCTTGCAAAACGTGATGGAGGCGCCGGTAACGGTGCTGGGCCAACCCGCCGCCGCGGTGGAAAAACGTGCGCGAATGCTGCTTGATAAGGTTGGCATCGGGGACAAGGCCGACAATTGGCCCGCCCAGCTTTCGGGTGGTCAGCAACAGCGGGCCGCAATCGCGCGCGCGCTTTGTATGGAGCCAAAAGCGCTGTTGTTCGATGAACCGACCTCGGCGCTTGACCCCGAATTGCAGCAAGAGGTGGTCAAGGTCATCAAGGATCTGGCCGGCGAACACCGCACGATGATTTTGGTGACACATGACATGCGGCTGGCGGCTGATGTGTCAGATCATGTCGTCTTTTTGCACCAGGGCAAGATCGAAGAAGAGGGGCCACCATCGGTATTGTTCAAGGCCCCAAAGACGGAACGTCTGAGACAGTTTCTTTCTGCGACGATGACCCTATAAAGATAAAGAACAACCCCAACATAAAGATAAAGAACAACCCCAACAGGAGAATAAACCAATGAAAAAACTGATCCTCATGGCTTCCGTTCTGGCGTTGACCGCCGGCATGGCCACGGCGCAGACCGTACGGATGGGCACCGAGGGCGCCTACCCTCCGTTCAACTTCATCAATGACAAGGGTGAGGTTGATGGTTTTGAGCGTGAATTGGGCGACGAGCTGTGCAAACGCGCCGACCTGACCTGCGAATGGGTCACCACGGATTGGGATAGCATCGTGCCGAACCTGATGTCGGGCAACTACGACACCATCATCGCCGGGATGAGCATCACGGATGAGCGTCGGCAGACCATTGATTTCAGCGAAGCCTATATTCCGCCCACGATGTCGCGCTATCTGGCGCTTAGCGCCGACGCCAACCTCAAGGGCGTGATCGCGGCGCAAACCGGCACGATTCAGGCCGACTACATTGCCCAAAGCGGCGCAACCCTGGCCGAGTTTGCCACCACGGATGACACGATCGCGGCTGTGAAGAATGGCGAGGCCGATGCGGTCTTCGGCGATCTGGATGCGCTGGTTCCCTTTGAGACAAGCGCAGGTGGCCAACTGGCTTGGGCGGGCGACGAGATCCAGCTGGGCGATGGCGTCGGCATGGGGCTTCGCAAGTCCGATACCGAACTACGCGGCAAATTTGACGCGGCGATCAATGACATGAAGGCAGATGGTTCGCTGAACGCGCTGATCCAAAAGTGGTTCGGTGCAGACGCTGTCATCTTCTGATTAGGATAGGCGGCCTGCGAAAACCCGCGGGCCGCCGTTTCACCCATGTTCGCAAATTGCGCTGACCCGTCCGGGCTTGAGGGGCTGTCATGGCTTCTGTGCTACCTGTCCACAGGCAAGCACCTTATGTTCTATGCGTCGTTTCTGGTGGTGCTGGTGTTGATCGTCATCACCGCCCCCGTGGCGCTGATTTTTGGCTTTGGCGGGGCGTTGGCCGCGCGGTCAACTTTCTTGCCGCTACGCGTGCTGGGCAAGACTTACACCTCCATGATCCGAGGCGTGCCCGATATCGTGTTTTTCCTGTTTGTGCCGGTGGCGCTGGACCAGGGATTCGAATATCTGCGCCATAAGATCAAATGCCCCGACTGGACCGAACCGGTACGCCAAGGCAATGATTTTGTTGTGTGCGCCGCTGCCAAATTGCCGCTATCGACAAGCCCGCAGTGGTGGCACGAACTTTACGGCTTCACGCTGGCCGTTTTGACATTTTCGGTGGTTTTTGGCGCCTTTGCGTCAAATGTAATCTACGGCGCCATGCAGGCGGTGCCGCGTGCGCAGCTTGAAACCGCCGCAGCTTACGGCATGTCGTCGCGCCAGGTCAACCGCCGGATCCTGATCCCGCAAATGTGGACATATGCGCTGCCCGGCCTGTCGAACCTGTGGATGATCCTGATCAAGGCCACACCGCTGCTGTTCTTGCTTGGTGTTGCCGACATCGTCTATTGGGCGCGCGAACTGGGCGCCACCAAATCATCGATCTACGCCTATCCGCATGGCGATTGGCGGGTCTGGTATTTCCTTGTTCTGCTGGCCTTTTATCTTGGCTTGACCAGTGTCTCCGAAAAGTTGCTAAGCCGCCTGACCACCCGCCTTTCACGCGGGCAGGCCACGATGGCCGGCGAAACAATGCGAAAGGCCGACGCATGAGCTGTCTGGATATCATCAGTGATTACGGGCTGCGCTCGATCGGGCTGGGCGAAAGGATGTTGCCACGCGGCGATTTCACGCTTTGCCACCAGTTCACGTTGATCGGTTCAGGTTTGATCTGGAATATTTATTTTGGCGTGTTTGCGCTGTTGTTCGGCTTCTTTCTGGCCAATGCATTGGCGCTGGCCAAGGCCAGCCAGAACGCTTGGCTGCGCAAGCCCGCCGAATGGTTTGTGTTCGTTTTTCGCGGCTCGCCGTTGTTCATCCAGTTTTTCCTGATTTACGAAATTCTGGTGCTGCTGCCTCGTGCCGGGTTCAACATACCTTTGGGTATAACCACGCTGACCATAGCCACATCCTGGCTGACCAGTGCCTGGGCTGGCGCGCTGATCGTGCTGTTTCTGAATACCGCCGCCTATTCCGCCGAGATATTTTACGGCGCGCTGCTCTCTATCCCCAAGGGCGACATCGAGGCGGCAGACGCCTATGGGTTGACCGGATGGAACAAGTTTCGCAAGGTGCTTTGGCCCACGATGATGCGGCTGGCATGGCCAAGCTACACGAATGAGGCGATCTTTCTGTTTCACGCCACGACGCTTGTGTTCTTTTCGGGCTTTCCTGCCATTCGCCAAAACGGCGATGCGCTTTATTACGCGAAATTCTTTGCGGACAAGACCTTCAACCCATTTATCCCTTACCCCATCACAGCCTTTTATTTCATATTGTTGACGCTGACTTTGATTGCGCTTTTCGGAAAGATAAACCGCCGACTGAATCGCCACCTGCCGGGCGCGCAGATAGGAAGATTCAGATTCAGGCCACAGATCATCAGGTAAGATAATGGATTGGCTAAAAGACCACCCTGAGGTGCGCACAATACGTGTCGCGGCGGCAGATTTGAACGGGGTAGCACGCGGCAAACGCATTCCGGCGCGTTTTGCCTCAAAGGTGTTCACCGAAGGGACGCGTTTTCCATTTTCGGTCATGAACCTCGATATATGGGGCGAGGATATAGAAGACAGCCCGCTGGTATTCGAATCCGGCGATGAGGATGGCGTATTGATGCCCACAGAGCGGGGCTTCATGCCGATGCCGTGGCTGGACGCCCCTACCGCGCTGCTGCCGATCTGGATGTTCCACATGGACGGGCGTCCCTATAACGGCGACCCGCGTCAGGCGCTGGCCATAGTGATCAACCGGTTCAAGGCCAAGGGGCTGACACCCGTGGTCGCAACCGAGTTGGAGTTCTTTTTGATCGACGACTCTGGCGCCAAGCCAAGGGTGCCCCCCAGCCCTCGCTCAGGCAAGCGACGCACCGGCGGAGAGACCCTGTCCTTGCGCGCGCTTGACGCATTCGATAGCTTTTTCACCGCGCTTTATGACGCCTGCGAGGAAATGGACATCCCTGCCGACACCGCCATTTCCGAGGCGGGGCCGGGGCAGTTCGAAATCAATCTTATGCATCAGGGCGACGCGTTGAAGGCCGCTGATGACACCTGGCTGTTCAAAATGCTGGTCAAAGGGGTGGCCCGACGCCACGGTTTTGCTGCCAGTTTCATGGCCAAACCCTATGATTTGTGGTCTGGCAGCGGGATGCACACGCATTTCTCGATACTCGATCAGAACGGCGACAACATCTTCAATGATGGGACCGCCGTAGGATCGGATGCATTGCGCCATGCCGTGGCGGGGTGTCTTTCGGCATTGCCGGGTTCGACCCTGATCTTTGCGCCACACAAAAACAGCTATGACCGCCTGGTCCCCAACGCCCACGCCCCCACGGGTATCGGCTGGGCTTATGAAAATCGAACCGCTGCCCTGCGGATTCCCGCCTCGGGCCCCGTCGCGCGCCGGATCGAACACCGCGTTGCGGGTGGTGATGTTAACCCCTACCTGATGATCGCCGCACTTTTGGGGGCGGCGCTGAACGGGCTTGAGGATAAGGTCGCAGCACCACCGCCCATCGTCGGCAACGCGTACGAGTTAGCCCTGCCGCAACTGCCAGAAACCTGGGAAGCGGCAATCGAAACCTTTGCGGCGTGTCCCCAGATCAAGCGTATTTTCACCCAGGAAATCATCGAAAATTTTCTGATGACCAAAAGGCAGGAACTGCACTATATGGCCGAGCTTTCAGATGAGGAACAATCAGAGCTCTACCTTGATACGGTTTAGATGATCCCTGAGGGTAATTCCGGCTGGCGTGATAGTCACCCCTGCTTATTCAATCCTTTTCTCTTGGATTAAAATAGCCTTGGGATAAAATCGTCAGGCCATATGGGAAAAAGGTCCCCGCACTTTCCAGGGGATCACCCGATAACGGCCCCTTGCGCACGTCTATCCGTCGGGGGTAGGCTTTGGGTAGATAACGCACAGGAACATCATGTTGATCGGCATTCTACAAACAGGACAATCCCCCGACGTGCTTCGGGAAGAGGCCGGCGACTATCCTGAAATGTTCGCCCATCTATTGGCCGATCATGGGCTGACCTTTCGCACCTACCTCGTCGAAGAGATGGCGTTTCCCGAAAACGTGCATGAATGCGAGGGCTGGTTGATTACCGGTTCACGGCATGGCGCCTATGAGGACCATCCCTTTATTGCCCCGCTGGAGGATTTTATCCGCAAGGCGATTGCCGAAGCGGTGCCGCTTGTCGGCATCTGTTTTGGCCATCAGATCATTGCAAAAGCACTGGGCGGCACGGTCGAGCGTTATTCCGGTGGTTGGGCAGTAGGGCCACAGGATTATGACTTTGGCGGCACCAAACTGACCCTGAACGCCTGGCATCGTGACCAGGTAACGCAAATTCCCGAAGGCGCCACCGTGGTGGGCTGCAACGAATTTTGTGAAAATGCGGCGTTGGTCTATGGGGACCGCGCCTTTACCGTACAGGCCCATCCGGAATTCGAGGATGACTTTATAGAGGGGCTACTGCGCACCCGTGGCCCCGGCGTCGTACCCGACCCGCTGATGGACAACGCGCGCGCCCGACTGGGGCAGCACAATTCGTCGGCGGCAATTGCTGATCAGATCGCAGATTTCTTCAAACACCCAAGACCGTAACCCCTCTGACCCCTGAAAGGCAGATCCCATGTCCGATTGGATGGACAAGCTTCCCGAGGCTGCGCGTGATTATATCGGCAGCCGCCGGCTGGACGAAGTCGAATGTATCGTCGCTGATATTGCCGGTGTGGCTCGCGGCAAGGCAATGCCTGCCTCAAAGTTCGCGTTTCAGGATCGTTTTTTCCTGCCAAACTCGATTTTCCTGCAAACGATAACCGGCGAGTGGGCCGACAACCCGTCAGGCGCGTTTACCGAACCCGACATGATCCTGACACCGGATTTCAGCACCGCCACCGCCGCCCCATGGACGGCGGATATCACCTTGCAGGTCATCCATGACGTGAACGATCAGCACGGCAATCCGGTGCCCATGGCGCCGCGAAATGTGCTAAAGCGCATCGTGGCCCTTTATGAGGCCGAGGGCTGGACGCCGATCGTCGCCCCTGAGATGGAGTTTTTTCTGGTCGCGCGCAACATCGACCCAAACCAGCCGATCATCCCGCCGATGGGGCGCTCGGGGCGCCGCGCTGCGGGCAAACAGGCCTATTCGATGTCGGCGGTGGATGAATACGGCAAGGTCATCGACGATATTTATGATTTTGCCGAGGCACAGGGTTTTGAAATCGACGGCATCTTGCAAGAGGGCGGTGCTGGCCAGATTGAGATCAATCTCAACCATGGCGATCCGGTCAAGCTGGCCGATGAGATTTTCTATTTCAAACGTCTGATCCGCGAGGCAGCACTGCGCCACGACTGTTTTGCCACCTTCATGGCCAAACCGATCGAAGGTGAGCCCGGCTCAGCGATGCATATTCATCACTCGGTTATCGACAGCCAAACCGGTCAGAATATCTTTTCTGACGCCGACGGGAACGAAACCGAAGCCTTCTTGCACTTCGTTGCCGGGATGCAAAACCACCTTCCGGCGGCCATCGCGCTGCTGGCGCCCTACGTCAACAGTTACCGCCGCTATGTCCCCGATTTCGCCGCGCCGATCAATCTGGAATGGGGCCGCGACAATCGCACGACGGGTCTTCGGGTGCCGATTTCGGGGCCGGCCGCGCGACGGTTGGAAAACCGGTTGGCGGGGATGGATTGCAACCCTTATCTCGGCTTTGCCGCCAGCCTTGCCTGCGGCTATCTGGGCCTGAAAGAGCAAAAATTGCCGCGCGCCGAATGCACCGGTGATGCCTATATGGGGGCCGATGATCTGCCCTATAACATGGGCGACGCGCTGGACCTGATGGCCGAAGACACCGCCCTGACAGACCTTCTGGGCCCCGAGTTTTGCAACGTCTATCAGGCGGTGAAGCGCAACGAGCACAAGGAATTCCTTCAGGTCATCAGCCCGTGGGAACGTGAACACCTGCTGCTGAACGTATGAACCTGCTCTTTGCCAACGACAGCCGGGGCCAATACCCCGGCAGCTGGTATGCGCAAACGGCCACCCCGCTTGCACCATTTGCGGCGCTGCGGGGGCGCACACGGGCCGATGTCTGCATCGTTGGCGGTGGCTATACCGGCCTTTCGGCGGCGCTGCATCTGGCCGAAAAGGGCTATGATGTGGCCTTGCTTGAGGCGCATCGCGTGGGGTTTGGCGCCTCGGGGCGCAATGGCGGGCAGGTCGGCTCTGGGCAGCGGTTGGAACAGGACGATCTGGAAAAGATGGTCGGCCTGCCGACGGCGCGCAAGCTGTGGGATCTGGGGCAAGAGGCCAAGGCGCTGGTGCAGGATCTGATCCGCGCCCATTCGATGCCCTGCACCTATCAACCCGGTATCGCCCACGCCTGCTGGCATGACCGCGAGGTCGCCCATTCCCACGCCTATGCGGAAAAGCTGGCGCGCGACTATGGCTATGACCAGATCACCCCCCTGGATCAGGCGGCGCTACAGGCGCTAGTGCCCAGTGCCGCCTACAAAGGCGGCGATATCGACCGGGGCGCGGGTCATCTGCACCCGCTCAACTTTGCCATCGGCCTTGCGCAGGCCGCGGCCAATGCCGGGGCGCAGCTATACGAAGGCGCGGTCGTGCATGACATCAAGCATGGCGCCACCGCGATCGTGCGCACAGACAAGGGCCATGTCGAGGCTGACCATGTGATCCTGGCATGCAACGGCTATTTGGGCGGGCTGGACGGGCAGATCGCCAACCGCGTCATGCCAATCAACAACTTCATCGTGGCAACCGCCCCCTTGGGCGACCGGGTGGCCGAGGTACTGCGCGACAACATTGCTGTGGCCGATACCAAATTCGTCGTCAACTATTGGCGCCTGTCGGATGATAACCGCCTGCTGTTTGGTGGCGGCGAAAGCTATGGGTATCGTTTTCCCGATATCATCAAGACGGTGCGCAAACCGATGCTTGAGGTCTACCCCTCCTTGCACGATGTGCCGATCACCCATGCCTGGGGCGGGACGCTGGCCATCACGATGAACCGGATGCCCTGCTTCCTGCGCCCCCACCCCAATGTGCTGTCGGCCTCGGGTTATTCCGGCCATGGGGTAGCCATGGCGACCCTCGCGGGTAAAATCCTGGCCGAGGCGGTCGGTGCGCAGGCCGAACGGTTCGATCTGTTGGCCGGGCTGCCGATGCCGCGCTTTCCGGGGGGCGCGTTGATGCGTTGGCCACTTTTGGTGCTGGCGATGACGTGGTTTTCGCTGCGCGACCGCTTGGGCCGCTAGGGTGAAGCCCGGCAAACACATGCCGATATGAAAGTTTCATTTGGCCTTTGCCGGGCACGTCCCTTACAGCTTTGATGAACAAGACATTCAGGAAAGCTGCAAATGCCCGCTGACGGACACCACCCCGCCCCCGATGTCGCCAACACACCCGCCCCGGCCCCCAACGTCTATGACGCCGAACCCATCCCCGAGGCCGCCCGTGCTGAAATTGAACGCCTGCTAAGTTCGGGCGATCTGTTCCGCTACACCAATGAAGGCGCGCCAGTGGCGCTGCTTGAGGCCGAGTTTGCCGATCTGATGGGGGCGCGCTATGCGCTCGCGGTATCGTCCTGCTCAGCGGCGCTGTTCTTGTCCCTGAAGGCGCTCGATCTGCCGCGCGGCGCGCGCGTGCTGGTGCCGGCCTTTACCTTTGCCGCCGTGCCGTCGGCCATTCTACACGCCGATTGTGTGCCGGTGCTGGTCGAGGTCGAGCAAGACTTCCGCGTCGACATGGCCGACTTTGCGGCAAAGCTTGATGACAGCATCGCCGCCGTGTTGATCAGCCATATGCGCGGCCACACCTCTGATATGGACGCAATCATGGCGCTGTGCGATGCGCGCGCCATCCCGGTGATTGAGGATGCGGCCCATTCTCTGGGAACGCTCTGGAACGGGCGCAACATCGGCACGATCGGCAAGATCGGCTGTTTTTCCTTCCAGTCCTACAAACTGGTCAACGCGGGCGAGGGTGGAATTCTAATCACCAACGACCCCGAACTTGCCGCCCGCGCGATCATCATGTCCGGCGCGTACGAGCATAACTGGAAAAAACACCCCGGCCTGCAAAACAGCTTTCACCACTGGCAAAACCGGCTGCCGCTTTACAACACCAGAATGCAAAATCTCTCTGCCGCCGTGATCCGCCCGCAATTGCCCGAAATCGCCCGCCGTGTGCGCGACGGCCGCGCCAACCACGACTATGTCGCAGAAAGGCTGAACACATCGCCCCACCTGCAGGTGCCCCCTGCCTTGCCGCAAGAGATCCGCGCCCCGGATTCCCTGCAATTCACCCTGACCGGTAACTGGACAGACGCGCAGGCCAACGCCTTTCAGGCTGCGGCCATACGGCGGGGCGTGACGGTACAGGTCTTTGGTTTGTCGAAAGACAACGCCCGCGCCTTCTGGAACTGGCAATTTCTACCAGACCAGCCAGACCTGCCGCAAACCCGTGCCATGCTGATGCGCGCATGCGATCTGCGCCTGCCCGCCCGCCTGACGCGCCCGGATCTCGATTTCATCGCCGACGCCCTTTTGGCAGCCGCCGCTGAGATCAATCCGGCCTGATACATTTTCGTTGGCAAAAATACTCTCGGGGGGGCGCCAACCCTGAAAGGGTTGGCGTTGGGGGGCAGACAGCCCCCCGCCCGGCTCAGGTCCGGGCCATCACGCGCGGATATTCGATCTTCGGGCAATGATCCATGACCACCGTCACCCCCCGCGCCCGCGCTGTTGCGGCTGCCGCCTCATGGGCAACCCCCAACTGCATCCATATCGTGCGCAGCCCCGGCAGATGCCTCAGGGCCGCCTCCACCACTTCGGGGACTGCCTCGGACCGCCGAAATATATCAACCATATCTACGGCAATCTCATCCGGAATCGCGGCCAGATCAGCGTAAACCAACTCACCCAATATCTGCCCGCCCGCCTGACCGGGGTTCACCGGCACAATCCGGTACCCCTTGCTTTGCAAAAAATGCGCCACTTCATGCGAGGGGCGATCGGCATTGGGCGAAATTCCCACCACTGCGATTACCCGTGTAGCGGATAGGATCTTGCGAATATCGTCATCTTGATGCTGTGTCATGGGCCCAGATTTGCAGAAAAAAGCGCCCGAGCCAAGAGGCCGGGCGCAAAAGTGCGGAACGAGGGACAGTGATCTCTGAACATGACAGTTCCGGTGTCATGTCTGACTAAAGAGATAGGAGCAAAAATCCGACATTAAAGCCCCTAACACCCATCTCTCACAGTTGTGATGCTGTCATTGCCCTAAAAGGGCGCGCCAAACCTCATTCGCGCGGGCAATAATCTTGGCGGGGTCGCGTAAGAATTCCTCACGCTCGAAGGTCGACTGCAGCAGGTAAAGCCGGTTTTCATGCACCGCAAAAACCTGCGGATCACCTGGTGTCAGCATTTTTTTCGAAACCGAAACAACACTATAGCCATCGAACTGGGGTTGATAGGCGGCGGGGTTCGCCTCAAAGGCCGTGCGGTTGGCGCGGCTTTCAAAATGCCAGATCTGCCCGCGCCACTTCAGGGCTTGATCCGGCATCCCCGGGCGCGCCTCTCCCGCCACGAAATAAGCAACCGCATCATACCCCGCAAGCGCCCATCCGCCATGCGCCTGAAGCCTGTCTTTGGCCGAAAGCGGCAAGGCAATCAGAAGAAATGCCAGAATTGAGATCAAAAAACGCATCACAGCACGGCGGTGTCCAGTTGGGCAGACCTGCACACTGCCAGATCATCGTACCCCGCGATAGCCCACTTGAAGCAGATGTGATCGTTACCGCGTCACCGCCGCATAAAGCGCCACCGCCGCCGCATTCGACACGTTCAGCGACCCAAATCCACCCGGATAGGGTATGCGCACCAGCGCATCACAGGTTTCGCGCGTCTTTTCACGCAGCCCCGGCCCTTCGGCCCCCAGCACCAGCCCGACAGGGCGCGACCCGATCCGCGCCAATCCCTCGCCCAGCGTTTCTGCAGCCTCACCGTCAAGGCCGAAAAGCACATACCCCATGGCCTGCAGCTGCTCCATTGCCTGCGCCAGATTGACAACCCGCAAATAAGGCTGACGCTCCAACGCACCGCTGGCGGTTTTTGCCAACGCGCCCGTTTCGGGTGCCGCATGACGCGCAGGGGCAATCACCGCCCGTGCGCCGAATACCTCTGCCGAGCGCAGCACAGCCCCCACGTTATGCGGATCAGTCACCCGGTCCAAAAGCACGACCAATGGCGCCCCCTCGCCCGTCAGGCACACCTCATCCAGCTTGCCCCATTGCAGCGGACGAACCTCAAGCGCGGCCCCCTGATGCACCGATTCCGGCGCCAGCGGCACCTGCGCATCAAATTTGCGCGGGTCAATAACCTCAGGCATCACACCGCCCTTCGCCATCGCCTCGACCAGCTTGTCAGCGGCGTTTTTCGTCACCACCAGCCGCAGCTTTTCGCGCCGCGGATTGACCAGCGCATCGCGCACCGCATGCAGCCCGAACAGCCATACCGTTTCCGCCGAGGCCGCCCGCCGCGAGCGTTCCTTGTCAACAACCCATGTCGGTTTTTTCATCGCTTGCCCCTCGTGATCCGTTCGATGGCCCTTGGGCGCGGGTTTGCGCCACAAGCCCCCGCTTTGGCAAGGCAAAACACGATAGCAGGCTTTGTGGTGAATTCCTGCTTGACGGCTTAAGGGGGGTTCGATATTCCCCAGCCCCAGTGGGCGACGTGCTGCAAGGTGCGGCAGCGGACTGTAACTCCGCCGAGGCGACTCGTGCCTGGTTCGATTCCAGGGTCGCCCACCATTCCTTTTTTCATGCAATAATATTAACGCCCTACGGGGCAGTTTTGTAAACCTGTCAGGCAGGTTTTTCAGTCTTTGTTCGCGTTTCTTTCCGTTCCATCGCGGCAACGGCCCGTTCGGCAAGGTGGAGTCGGTTCGCAGCAACGGTGTAGCGGGTGCCTTCGCCAAGCGTTTGATGCCCGCTGATGGCCATGATCTCATGCGCGCTGCACCTGGCTTCCGCGAGTCTGCGGCACGTCGCCTTGCGCAATCCATGCGGTGAAAGCCCATTCGGCAACAGCCGCTTGCCTTCATCGTCGACTACGGCTTTCACCAGCTTGCAAAACCAATTGGTGAAACCTTCTGGCGACATTGGCTTGCCACGTTCCGACATGATGAAAGTCAGGTTGTCGCGCGGCAGAGCGTTCAGCGCGGCCCGAAGGATCCTCAGCGCCACCAAGGCCGCCGCGCGATCGGGGCTGCAATCCGGCGTTACATGCAAAACGGCGCCGCAAATCTTGATCTTGATCACCCCCGTATCTGCCGACGCGGCGGCCGTGGCAGCAACCGATCGCTCGATCATCAGCGGCACGAATGCCGGGGCCGCCTTGATCGGCACCACCAGCTCCCCTTTACGCACCTGACCGCGCCTTTTCGAAAGTTGCCGGGCAATCAGCCCATACTTCGCCGCAACATCGCAGACCCGCGCGCCGGACTGAAAACTCTCAGCCACAATCCGCGCCTTGATGTCATCCGGCCAGCGCCGACGTCCGGCCGGGCCATCATGGACCTCGATCCGCGATACTCCCCGCGACCCGCGCACCTCCATCCGGTACTCATTTTGGTGCTCCATGCCCGGCCCCCGCAAACTCAGTTGCAAAACGGCATGCCCGAACTCACATCAAATCTAAACCGGTGTTTGCCAAAGCAGTTGTCCGCCGATTTCATGCAGCGCCTCTGATTTCAGGGGCGCTGATTTCGTGTTGGGGGTGGAGTCCTGCGGGTTGTCAGTTGCGGGTCTTGCCTGACCAGCGTTCCGGATTATGAGCACGCGCATCGGCATAG